>NZ_ASPS01000003.1:0-55249 GCF_000517865.1 Paenibacillus sp. FSL R7-269 | reverse complement strand
GCCGCAGGGCGTCCGGGCGGGCGCGGACGCGGCGGCAAGGACGCAGGCGGCTGGGGCGCGCCTGCGGAAGGCGGCGGCCGCAGCCGGAAGGACGCGGCCGGAGGCGGCAAGCGCAGCGCGTACAGCGCAGCTGCGGCGCCGAAGGGCGACTCCGCCGGGCAAGGCGCGGCGAAGAAGCCGAGACCTGGCGGCGGCTACGGCGCCTTCGCCAGCGGCGGCGATAACGCACCAGCCAGCGGCTATGCTGCGGGTGCTGGTGCCGCGGGCGGGCGCGGCGGCAAGGGCGGCGCTGCGCGGGGCGGGGCCTCTAGAGGCAACGCCTCCCAGGGCGGGCCGAGCAGCGGCTACAGCACCAACGTATCCCGGGGCGCAGATGCCGGCGGCTTCAGCTACGGTGCTTCGAAGGGTGCCGGCTCGGGTGCCGGGTATAATCCCGGCGGCGCGAAGTCGAGCCCGAAATTCCGGGCGCATGTAGCGCGCAGCAACGATGCCGGGGGCGAAGGCGCCTCCGCTCCCAAAGGCGGCTCACGCGGCGGCTCCAAGGGCGGAAAAGGCGGCTTCAGCTCGGGCGGACGCAGCGGCGGCGGGAATTCATCGCGCGGCGGGCGCAGTGGAGGCTCCGGCGGCGGTTCACGCGGCGGACGCGGCTCCTCCAGATAAAGGCGCTTTACATGCATAGCTAATCCTTGTTACCATAGGGCCGTTGGCGTAACAGCCAATGACTCTATGGTAATATTTATTTACTGAAACCTTTTGGCTATTAGGCCTGTCTATTAGATACCGGAACAACCGGGTACAAGTATAGAGAGATACAGAATGTAACCTGCACTTTTGATACAACGGGTTCTGCCGAATTCAGAGTGCGAGGGTACACAACGTTTAGGAGGATTACACAGCATGTCCAAAACCGCCAAAATTGTCATTCTACTCATCGTCGTCATTGCGGTCGGCTGGGGAATCGGGAAGTATACGACACCGTCCGCTTCCCCGGAGAACGGAACCAATATTAACACAGGCACAGATCTGGGAGCCGAGGGGCCGGAGGCAGCGCCAGAAGCTTCGGCAGTGCCGGAGCCTACGGACCAGCCAGTTCCTGGCGGTTCAGGCAATGGTACTTCGGGGAATAATGATGCGGAGATGGTGGTAGCCGAGCCGGAGAGCATCGCGGTCATGGTCAATAAGCAGTACAGCCTGCCGGAGCAGTATAAGCCTTCCGATCTGGTTTACCCGGATGTTCCTTTTATTTTCTCGGAAAAAATTGAGAAGCGCATGCTGCGCCGTGAAGCGGCTGCGGCGCTGGAGGAGATGTTCGCGGGAGCGAAGGCGGACGGGGTCTATCTGGCCGGTGTATCCGGCTACCGTTCGGAATCGACCCAGAAAAGGCTGTTCAATAACTATGTCGCCAGAGACGGTGAAGAGAAGGCCCGTACTTACAGCGCCATGCCGGGACACAGCGAGCATCAGACCGGACTGGCCATTGACCTGTCCGGCAGAGACGGCAAATGTGCAGCCGAGAGCTGCTTTGCAGGGACGAAGGAAGCGGAGTGGCTTGCCGCCCATGCGGCTGAATACGGCTATATTATCCGGTTCCTTGAGGGCAAGGAGGCCATTACCGGGTACAAGTACGAGCCTTGGCATGTCCGTTATGTAGGCAAGGAGATAGCCGCTTCCATCGCCGAAAGAGGGATTACACTGGAAGAATATTATGACGCCGTCCCGGTGTCGAATTAGGTTCATACTATAATCAGGCGGTCCCGCGATTTGCGGGGCCGTTTGTGTGTCTGGGCGGGCGGTCAGGGGCTTGTTACCAGTATCTGTATTTCCACAAGTTCACAAAATCCACAGTATCTCCACAAGGTGTGCCCGGACGCTAGCGGAGTGCTATAGTTGAGTAATATATACTCTGGTCATACACGTCACAGGAAATAAGTGGATTTCATCCACCTGCTGCGGCGCGATTGAGCCATCCTCCGGCAGCAGTTGGATAATGAGCACTTAATTAATCAATATTCAGCAAAAGTAGTCAAACGCCACCAATTAGATGCTGTTTTTCCACTTGCTTGCGGCCGATCGCCTGAAACCGAGGAAATAAGATCCGTTTATCCACTTGCATGCTGCTGAAGCGGGCGGTATCTCACTCAGCAGCATGGTTCACCCCCGGGAACGCTGGTTAAGTAGTGGGAAACCGCACACTATGAAATGGGAGGCGTTCTGGATGTCTGAACATAATCATGTGGTGAGTAAGGACGGCAGTGTGACCATGAACCGGGTAACGGAGGCGCTGGACCGGATCGATCCGGCACAGAAGGAGATGATTCTGGACAACTTCGGGCACTTCAAGGCTTATTTAGGAAAGCGCATTCAACTGGCGCAAAAAATCGGTCTCAGCGACGAACAGCTGGCACTGGCCGCCGAGAAAATCGCCGGTTACCTGGCAGCGTATGAGGAGCCCCGCAATAGTGAAGAGAAGCTGCTGCTGGAATTGTGGAAGGCCGGCAACAAGGAGGAGCGCCACCGGCTGGCGCATATGCTGGTGAAGATGGTGCAACAGTAGCAGATGCAGCGCCGGTAAGCAACAGGAGCACTACCAGTATCACCAACAGCAACGAGCAACATGGCTCCCTGAAAAAGTAACATGAATGCGTTGCTACATTCATTCCAAATTAAAATTAAATCAGGCGGTTCCGCGATCCATGTGGAGCCGCCTGGTTACTGTGCCAGTAACCTTTGACACCTCTGTCTCTGGCTGAACCGTTGTGCGTAGGTTTGGGCGGCGTTACAATCTTCCGGTTGTGAATTACATTGGTGCGGGTATATTTAGTATAGGATGTACGGTACTCTGAAGCCTCGAAAATCCAACCCATTGGAGCTGCTCTCACATGAAATTAAGCATTCTCGATCAATCCCCGGTGCCGGAGGGAAGCACTCCGTCCGAGGCGCTCCGGCAGACGGCGCTGCTGGCCCGCGAAGCGGAACGGCTTGGTTATCACCGCTTCTGGGTCGCGGAGCATCATGCTGCGCCGGGCCTCGCCAGCTCCAGCCCGGAAGTGCTGATGGCGCATCTCGCTGCGGTGACCTCAGCGATCCGCATCGGCGCGGGAGCGGTGCTGCTCCCGCATTACAGTGCGTTCAAGGTCGCGGAGAATTTCCGTGTCCTGGAGGCGCTCTATCCCGGGCGGATCGACCTCGGGATAGGGAGGGCGGCAGGCGGCGGTGCTCTGGCCGCCAATGCCCTTCAGGATACCCGTGTCACTATTGACGACGTTGACCGGTACGAGCAGCAGATTCAGGAGCTGATGGCCTATCTCTATGAATCTGAGGGCGGAGCATCCCCGCAGCGTTATGCCGGATTACGGGCAACGCCTGCGGTGGACTCAGCGCCGGAGGTCTGGTTGCTGGGCTCAAGCGGAGAGAGTGCGGCGCTCTCAGCCCGGCTGGGAACCGGATATGCCTTCGCCCGGTTCATTGCCCGGAATGGAGGAGCAGGCGCGGTGCATGCGTACCAGGACAGCTTCGCGCCGTCCGTGGCTGCTGTATCGCCGAAGTCGCTGCTTGCTGTGTTCGTAGTCTGTGCGGAGACATCGGCCGGGGCAGACCGGCTGGCAGCCAGTATGGATCTCTCACTGGTCAGCCTGGAGAGGGAACACCTCTCTGCCCCAACCCCGTCCGTAGAGACTGCGCTGAACTATACATATACCCCGTACGACCGCTTCACCATTACAGATAACCGGAAGCGGATGGTCATAGGCTCGCCTGCTGAAGTCAGGGAGCAGCTTCAGCTGCTGGCAGAAGAATACCGCTGCGGGGAGCTGATGATTTCTTCGCATATTCATGACTTCGGGGACAAGCTGCAATCCATCCGGCTCATCGCCGAAGCCTGCGGGCTGGAGCGCAGGGTGTAGCCATCTCCGCCGGAATTTGGTTTTGGCTGCGAATAGGGTAGAATGAAGAGGTTACTTATTGAAGCTTAAAGCGCACTTCAGAACTGGGCCATACAGCCGAAAGGAAGCGAAGCAGAGATGTCGATTTATAGTTTTGCCGGAGTGAAGCCTTCGGGTACAGAAGTGCCGTTTAAGGACTATGAGGGCAAGGTGCTGCTGATCGCCAATACGGCCAGCAAGTGCGGACTGACCCCGCAGTACGGAGATTTGCAGAAGCTGCACGAGCAGTACGGGGACCAGGGGCTGGTGGTGCTGGGCTTTCCGTGCAACCAGTTCGGGAGCCAGGAGCCGGGCACAAGCGAGGAAGCGGAGTCCTTTTGCCAGATTAACTATGGAGTCACGTTCCCGGTGTTCGCCAAGGTCGATGTGAATGGTCCGGAGGCGAGCCTGCTGTTTCAATATTTGAAGGGCCAGCAGCCGGGTGACGGCGAGAGCAGTGATATCCAGTGGAACTTTACGAAGTTCCTGGTAGACCGCAGCGGCAATGTAACGGCCCGTATCGAGCCGAAGGAATCACCGGAGAGCATGAAGGGGCTTATCGAATCCCTGCTGTAATGAGTCTGAAATTATCCGCTCTGAAGGCCGGAGCAAGGCTATACCTGTTCTCCCGGATAGTGGTGCAGATGCGCCCGGTCCGGGAGTTTTCTATAATATAAGTTTCACTCTTTATGAAAATTATCCTTGAATCTTTTCAGAGACCCTGTATCCTTTGAAGAGACATGTTTCGCGTGACACCATGAATGGCATACAGGAAGCAAGGATGCAGGATAATAACGGCAGGAGGGTTACATACAGGCATGAGGTTAATTACAGAGGTAGCATCGTCAGCGGGGATCAAGGAAGAGCATCTGGAACTGTACGGCAAATATAAAAGCAAGCTGGCGCCCTCGCTCTGGGCAGAGCTGAAGAACAAACCGGACGGCAAACTGGTTCTGGTTACCGCAATGAATCCTACACCGGCAGGTGAAGGCAAGACGCTGACGACGATCGGGCTTGCCCAGGCGATGAATGCAGCGGGTGTACGCACGGTAGCAGCGCTGCGTGAACCCTCACTTGGTCCCTGCCTGGGGATGAAGGGCGGAGCGACCGGGGGCGGCAAAGCGCAGATCGTTCCGGCAGATGAGATTAATCTGCATTTCACAGGGGATATCCATGCGGTGACGTCAGCGCATAACCTGCTCTCGGCGATGATCGACAATCATATGTTTCAGGGCAACAGCCTGGGGCTTGATCCGCAGCGTATCGTCTGGAAAAGAGTTATGGATATGAATGACCGCAGCCTGCGGAATATCGTGACCGGCATTGGCGACGGCAACGGAACTGTGCGGGAGAGCGGTTTTCAGATTACAACAGCCTCCGAGATTATGGCCGTGCTGTGCCTGTGCAGCGACCTTGCGGATCTGAAGCAGCGGCTCAGCCGTATTCTGGTCGGGTATGACCATGCCGGTCAGCCGGTAACGGCACAGGCGATTGGAGCCGTGGAGGCGATGACTGCGCTGTTGAAGGAGGCGGTGAAGCCGAATCTGGTGCAGACGCTGGAGGGAACCCCGGTTATTGTGCATGGCGGCCCGTTCGCCAATATTGCCCACGGCTGCAGCAGTGTGATCGGAACCCGCTACGCGCTGAAGCTGGGTGATGTGGTGGTGACCGAGGCTGGCTTCGGCGCGGACTTGGGCGCGGAGAAATTCATGGACATCAAATGCCGCCAGGCCGGGCTTGCTCCTGCGGCTGCTGTCCTGGTGGTTACGGTGAAGTCGCTGAAATACAACGGCGGTGTCCGCAAGGAAGAACTGTATGAGGGCAATCTGCCGGCACTGCTCTCCGGATTGTCCAATATGGAGCGTCATATTGAGAATCTGCGCAAGTTCGGCGTACCTGTGCTGGTGGCGCTGAATCATTTTGAAGGGGATGCCCCTGCTGAAGTGAATGAGGTGCTGGAGGCCTGCGGGCGGCTGGGTGCACCTGCTGCGGTATCCAAGGTATGGACGGAGGGAAGCGCAGGCGGACAGGAGCTGGCGAAGGAGCTGATGAAGCTGCTGGACCGGGAGGAGCCTGTGCAGTACGCACCGCTGTATGAAGACCATCTGGATATTCCGTCCAAAATCAACCGCATTGTCACGGAGATCTACCGTGGAGCGGGAGTAGCCTTTTCTCCAGCTGCCAAGCGCAGTCTGGCGGTTATTGACCGGCTGGGCCTGCACCATCTTCAGGTCTGCATGGCCAAAACCCCGTATTCCTTCTCGGATCAGCCCCGGCTGCTCGGAGCCCCGGAAGGCTTCACCATGGGCATCCGGGACATCACCCTGTCCCTCGGGGCGGGATTCGCTGTTGTGATCACCGGCAACATGGTCACGATGCCGGGCCTCCCCGCCAAGCCGGCGGCAGAAAGCATACTGGTCGATGAGGATGGCGTAATTTCGGGTCTGGAATAAGACACTTCCGATCGTGACTACCAGCAGCATAAGACCATAGGGCTGTATAGCGAGTAGCGATTAGCAAATAACAATGAGTATAGCTTGGCCTTACTTTATCGCAGGTATGCTGCGGGAGTGAGGCTTTTTTGTATGCGAAAAAGCGAATACATTTTGCAGCCGCGAGGGTAAGTGACCGCAATGTAATCGAAAAACCGATTACAATGGGCTGGGCGTAGCGGACACGGAGCAAATGTAATCGAAAAACCGATTACAATGGGCTGGCGCGAGGTGCTCAAGCTCGATGGAAGTGATTTAGTCCGATTACAGGGCTGCGGTTCTGCCTAACTCTTTTATCCTCCTGCTGTTTCCTGCTCCTGGCAGACATAATGCCCCTCCTCCGGGGAAAACTAACTCAAGGTTGAAGAGCGCAGCAGCGGTACAAACGGAGTGGATGATGCGGTGAGACTCCAAAGTTATTAAAATTTGAAATTGTGAATATTGTGAGAAAAATCACAAAACTACTTGCAATGTGATAAATATCACAATATAATCAGTGTATAAAGTGAAAACAATCACAAACGTAAACACAAGCCCTACTAAATAAGCTTTTCAACTTGGAGGAGGACGAAATCATGAAAGTAGCAGTTATTGGATGTACCCACGCCGGAACGGCCGCCATTGTAAATACCGCACAGTTATACCCGGATGCACAGATTACGGTGTACGAACGCAATGATAATATCTCATTCCTGTCTTGCGGCATTGCCTTATACGTTGGCGGTGTGGTCAAGGACCCGCAGGGACTATTCTATTCCTCCCCGGAACAGCTGGCTGCGCTAGGTGTGCAGACGAAGATGCGCCATGAGGTAATTAACGTGGATACCGCCCGCAAAACCCTGAAAGCCCGCAACCTCGTGACCGGCGAGGAAATGGAAGATACTTATGACAAATTAATTATGACAACCGGCTCATGGCCAATTGTGCCTAAGCTCGAAGGAATAGAGATGGAGGGTATCCTGCTCTCGAAGAACTACAATCATTCCAACACCATTATCGAAGAAGCGCAGAAGGTGAACAGAATTACTGTGGTCGGTGCCGGATATATCGGGGTCGAGCTGGTGGAGGCTTTTCAGATGAACGGCAAGGAAGTTACGCTGATTGACGGGGAAGACCGCATCCTGAGCAAATATCTCGATAAAGAGTTCACCGCACCGATCCAGCAGTCGCTTGAGGATCACGGCATTAAGCTGGCGCTGGGCGAGAAGGTCGCCTCCTTCGCAGGGGAGAACGGCAGAGTGACCAAGGTGATTACGAGCAAGGGTGAACATGAGACGGATCTGGTGATTCTCTGTATCGGCTTCCGTCCGAATACCGAGCTGCTGAAGGGTCAAGTGGATATGCTGCCGAACGGCGCGATTATGGTTAACGATTATATGCAGACCAGCCTGCCGGATGTCTATGCTGCCGGTGACAGCTGCGCGATTCATTACAATCCGACCGGGAAGCACGCGTACATTCCGCTGGCCACCAATGCAGTGCGTATGGGAACGCTGGTCGCCCGCAATCTGGTCTCGAACACGATCCCCTACATGGGTACGCAAGGAACATCGGGCATCAAGATCTATGAGGACAATATTGCCGGAACCGGACTAACGGAAGAGGCTGCCGCAGCCGAGGGAATGGATACGGAGAGTGTAATGCTGATCGACAACTACCGTCCGGAGTTCATGCCGACCTTCGAGCAGGTTCAGGTAAAAGTGGTCTTTGACCGTGCCACCCGCCGCATTCTGGGCGCGCAGATTATGTCCAAGATGGATCTGACGCAGTCGATCAATACCGTATCGGTCTGCATCCAGAACAAGATGACCGTTGACCAGCTGGCCTTCATCGACTTCTTCTTCCAGCCGCATTACAACAAGCCTTGGAACTTCCTGAACACTGCAGGCCTTCAGGCTCTGCCTAAGCCTGCTCCCGTCAAGGAGCCTGTCCACGCTTAATTTATTGATACCTTTGTATTAGAGCCCATTCCGGGCTCTTTTTTTTGAAAAGGGAATTATGATTTTCTTCCGATGTGGATAAGTGGTGCATAAAGCCGGGGATACGCGAGTGGTCATCCGGGCTGAATGTGGTCGAAAAACCGACTACATCTTATCCGTCTATTTCTCGCCGAAACGGTACCGTCCTTGTAAAGGACGGCAAAGCCGTTTCCACTTGTGTTTCTTAAATGTTATGTGCTCAGCTGCGGTCCTCAATCAACACAATTTCTCCATCCTTAATGCCGAATATAGACGTTCCCTTTAGCCGCAGCATATCACCGGCCGATAATCCGCCAGGCATATCCACGGCAAGGATGCCTTCATAATCAATGGCCACCTCAACATTATTGTCAGGTCCTGCGCTGTACCCGGTAATGATCTGGCGGCGGCTGGAGAACATCGTTGATGATTGCTCAGCCAATGCCCGGAATGCCGGGATGCCGCTGGTTTCCGTGGTGGTTACCCCATTTGAAATATTCCGGAAGATGATATCCTGGTGCATCAGGTCAACCATGCCTTGAATGTCAAAAGAATTATATGCCCTGATATACGTTTCAATGATGTCCTGTACTTCTTGGCTAACCATACAAAGACTCCTCTCTCCGGCCTGTTTAACAAGCAGCCGGTATAACTTTTTTCTTTTTTATTCGCTGCTGGATGCTCCGGTTCCTTCCGGTGAGATTAATCTGTGAATTCCTTGAGCTGTATTAAATCAGTGCATGAATCCAGCTTTTATGGTAAATTTGACATGTCAGTGAAAACTTTCACTTGGTTTTTCGGATAGTGACTTTTATCACGTAAATGTGATTAGGATCACGTTACAATGGCATAAAGGAACAAATTTTAAGTAATTAGAAGGGGATAGGAATCATGGCTTATAACAAACCGCAGGGAATCGCTGAAGTTACGGTAGAGAACGGAGTCAAGAAGGCACATAATCCGCTTAGCACTGTACTCATTCTCGGTTTTCTGGGAGGGGCGTTTATCGCGCTCGGATTTTTGCTGGATATTCGTGTCATTGCCGGTGCGCCTGCCGAGTGGGGGTCCATTGCTAACTTCATCGGGGCTGCGGTGTTCCCGGTTGGACTCATTCTGGTGCTGCTTGCCGGAGGGGAACTGCTGACGGGCAATATGATGGCGGTGCCGCTGGCGTTCATTGCGAAGAAGATCTCGTTCTGGGAAGTGATGAAGAACCTCGTGCTGATCACGCTCAGCAACCTGGCAGGCGCCTTGTTCGTTGCTTATTTCTTCGGTCACATCGTTGGCCTTACATCAGATGGTGTGTATCTGGAGAAGCTGGTAAGTATGGCGGAGCATAAGATCGATGCTACGTTCCTGCAGGCTTTTATCTCCGGGATCGGCTGTAACTGGCTCGTAGCGCTGGCGGTATGGCTGTCGTACGGGGCAGACAATTTCAGCGGCAAAATCCTCGGTATCTGGTTCCCGACCATGGCGTTTGTGGCCATCGGCTTCCAGCACGTTGTAGCTAACATGTTCCTTATCCCTGCTGCGATCTTCGAAGGACATTTCACCTGGGGCCAGTATGTGGCCAACTTCGTTCCGGTCTGGCTGGGCAATCTGACGGGCGGCGCGATCTTCGTGGCTGCTGCGTACTGGATGGCCTATCTGCGCAAGGAGCCGGGAGCAGTGAACTCGGCTGCAGGCGTCCCTGCTGCGGGTTTGAAGAAACACGCTTAATCAATATCGGACCTGACCCGGTGAATCGCCGGACTGTACCATAGCTTGGCCTAAGCACTTCCTGCTTCTCGGCATCCTGCTTCAAGGGATTCGTAGAGACAGGGAGTGTTTTTATGTCGGGTACAGCAGGATCTTTCTCCGGACACAAGTGGAAACGGCTTTGCCGTCCTTTATAAGGACGGTACCGTTTCAGCGAGAAATAGAAGGATAATTTATAGAGTAAAACTTATAAATACTTATATTTAAACAAAATTCACCGTGCAATCCGATTCGGGGGAACGAAATCGGATCTCACGGTGAATAAAATAGGGAGTGTTTCATATGGATCATTACCCCGGGTTCCGGGGAACGAATCAGTGCCGGCAAGGTATTTTTGTTTACGTGTGAAAGAGCGGGTTATAGAATATTAATATCGCTGGCGGCGGTGAAGAAGGGATTGATTTTCAATAGGATAATTCTCTGGTTTCCCGCGATACAGCATTAACGCGCATGCTTGCCCTGCCCCCTGTGTTGGGATGATACTGGATGGATTAAAGACAGCTATGTTACAGGGGATGACAGACAAGATATGAGATTCATGCAGGCCTATCCGAAGGAAATAAAAGTATTCTTGATTGCCAGTCTTATTAATGCTACCGGCAGTGCGCTGATGTGGCCGCTGGTTACCATGTATGTATTCGATGAACTGGGACGTAGTATGAAGGACGCGGGAATTGTTCTGCTGGTGCAGTCCCTTGGGGGGATTGCCGGTCAGCTGCTGGGCGGCTCGTTGTACCATAAGGTAGGGGTCAACCGCCTGATTGTCGGCGCTCTGGCCATGAATGCCCTGACGCTGTTTGCCCTCCCGTGGGCGAGCGGAAGCTGGAGCGTATTCATTATCGTGATGGGGCTGATGGGATTGTTCAACTCCCTCTCCCTCCCGGCGATTCAGGCGTTTATCGGCTTCCGGTTCGCGGAGCAGCGCGCCGAGCTGTTCAATATCATCTATGTTGCTAATAATATAGGGGTAGCTCTGGGAACCGCGCTGAGTGGCTTCCTGGGCAATTATATGCTGAGCTTTGTGCTCAACGGAGTCACCTCGGCTGTATTTGCCGGATTCTTCTTCATCTATCTGCGCAGGGTAGGGGCGGCACCGGCTCAGGGCCAAGCCGCTAAGAAGCATCCGCAGAATGAAGTATCGGGCTGGAGACTTCTCGGCCATATACGGATCTATCTGTTCATGGCGCTGGGTTCGATGTTCCTGCTGATCGGCAATTCGATCTGGAACAGCGGAGTCTCGCCGTTCATTATCTCGGAGGGCTGGTCGAAGCAGCTATACGGCTTCCTCTGGACGCTGAACGGTGTGCTGATCTTCGCGGCGCAGCCGCTGGTCAGCCTGATCAAGCGCGGATTCGCGCAGACGTCAACCGCGCAGATGACGGCAAGCGCCGTCTTTTACCTGGCCGGGTATGCTGTAATTCTGATGGTGCCAAGCTATCCGGGGATGCTGCTGGGCATGGTGCTGGCTACCCTTGGGGAGATGCTGATCTCTCCGGCGATGCCTTCCTTCATCTCGGAGCATGCCCAGCGCAGCGCGCCGTTCTATCTCGGGCTCAGCGGCGGGATCGGCGCAATCGGACGTGTCATCGGGCCATATCTGATGGGCGTTCAGTTCGACAGGGGCGGTCTTGCGCCTACCGGCTGGCTCGCTTGCGGCATGGCTGTGCTGTCTGTAGGATTCTTCGCGGTCCACGCCTACGTGAATCGTTCGGCCGTACAGCCTGAGCGCAGGACAGCATAATCGTTCAGGCTGTAACTAAACCTTTTACGATCTGCTTAGTAATTAGTAAGGCAAGGGGTGTATAATGGTGCAACCAATCAACAGAGATGCTGCGCTGCTTATCCGGCCCTCCGAAATCAGGGATGCCCGTGAGCTGATCGTGCTGGATAATATGATCTGGACGGAGAATACAACCCCGGGTCCGCTGATGTGGCGCTCGCGGGAGGACTATTTGCTGCATGCGCCGCCCGGCTCCCAGCTCGTGGCCTTGCAGGAAGGGGAGTTATGCGGTTATGTCGGCTTCGGCTGTCCCAGCGGGATGGAGAGCAACCGCCATGTATGCGAGGTGAATATCGCTGTGCATCCGCGCTTTCAGCGGCTGGGTGTAGGCAGCCGGTTGATCGCGGAGATCAAGCGCCATGCCGTGAGGCATGGCATCCGCAAGCTGCGGCTGCGCGTGCTCTCCTGCAATACACCGGCGCTTCAGTTCTACCGCAAATGCGGGTTCGAGGAAGAGGGACGCCTGCGGGAGGAGTTCTACTTAAGCGGACGTTATGTGGATGAAGTATTCATGAGCTGCTGGCTGACGGGAGGAGAAGGGGATGGAGACTGAAGTGAAGATGCAAGTCGTCTCGCTGAATGTAGGCAAGCCGAAGACGGTGGAATACCGCGGCAAGCCGCTAGACACCGGAATTTACAAGCTGCCGGTTGCCGGTTCGCTTGCACTTCGAGCCGGAGGGTTCACCGGGGACGGACAAGCGGATCTGGTCAACCACGGAGGCCCTGACAAGGCAGTCTGCGTCTATCCGGTGGAGCATTATGCCTATTGGGAGGAGCGGCTTGGCCGGAAGCTGGAGTCTTCCGCCTTTGGGGAGAATATTACGGCGTGCGGATTGCTGGAGACCGAGGTGTGTATCGGGGATATCTTCGAGATCGGTACAGCACTACTGGAGGTGAGCCAGCCGCGCTTCCCGTGCTTCAAGCTTACGCAAAAGCATGGACCGGCAGATATGCCGGCCCAGGTGTTGTCCACCGGCTACAGCGGCTTCTACCTCCGCGTGCTGCGTGAAGGCCGCCTTGCAGCCGGTGACCGGATCGTGAAGCTTGCGAGCGGAGCAGGCAATATCCCGGTGAGACAGGTCCTGTACTCGATGGAGCACGGGCGCAAGGATCACACCGGACTCGCCGAGCTGGCCGGACTGGAGAGCCTTGCGGCTGGCCTCCGGGAGCGGTTCCGGGGCTGGCTGGATGCGGCGGAGAGTTAAGATACTCGTCTCTCTCCACACCTGCACATGCCACTCTGTCGCTCGGCCACTTTCAACCCGCCCTTCAAGTAAACATGTGGAAAAACGTATCTTATCTCGCCTACATCTGGCAAATAACCGAAAACAAGTGGAAAAAGAGCAATTGAAATAGTTAGTTTCAGCCCAGCAGCTTCCATTCGCTGCGCAGCAGGCCGTACACTGCGTGGTTCACATAACCGGCAGGCAGCTTCTCGGCCTGGCGGATGACCCCTTCGAAGATGAATCCCAGCCGTTCGGGGATCGCTCTGCTGGCCAGGTTGCCTGTAGCGCAGCGGATCTCGATGCGGTTCAGGTCCAGCTCCAGCAGGGCGTAATCGACAAAGACCCGGCAGGCACTGGTCATATAGCCTTGTCCCTCATAACCCTCGCCCAGCCAGTAGCCGATGCCGACTGAGCGGTTATGCCAGTCAATCTCGTGATAGCCGATAATTCCGGCCAATTCCTCCCGGACCCACAGTCCGGCAGTGAAGCCCCCGTTATCAATGCCCTGCTTCACGGAGTTCTTGATGAACGTGGTAAGATGAGCCTGTTCGGATACGCCATCCACCCAAGGCAGCCACTGCCTGAGCCGGTGGCGGGAGCGTTCCACCAGGGCGAACATCTGACGGGCATGCTCCGGCATGAGCAGCTTCAGCTTCAGCTCTTCATCTATGACATAATTAAACATGCGGCTGCCCCCCTATGCGTTGTGAGTTATAAGCCTCGCTGAACTAACGCTTCTGCCACTCCAAGGCGTAGATGTCTTCCTCCAGGGCTTGCATACGCTGGAGGGCAAGCGTGCGGCAGTCGCTGAGCGCCCCGTTATAGATTGCCGGTCCCAGCTCCTTCAGGAAGAACTCCAACAGATTGTCTGCGGCCAGGTGGCCTATCGTTTCCCCGCGCTCAGCTTCGAAGTAGGCACGGATATTCTCCGTAATCATCTCCCGCTGCTCTTTAGGCAGTTTTACCGGTTGCATAAGCATCCCCCTTTAGCGTAATATTCCTATATTTATCATGCTACTCCATCGCCGGGAGAGAAGTCAAAGGATGCGGGCGCTGCTTAACTTTTATTGAACATTCCCTGCTTAACGGGTATATTAGTAGGAAACATGTTCATACAAGGAAGTAGTTATATTACAGAATGAAAGGTTGATCAATGTGGAGAACCAGGGTACACCCTCCAATTTCATTAAGAACGTCATTACCGAAGATCTCCGCTCGGGTAAGGTTAAGGAAGTCGTCACCCGCTTTCCACCGGAGCCGAACGGTTATTTACATATCGGACATGCCAAGGCGATCTGGATTAACTTCACGCTGGCGGATGAGTTCGGCGGCAAGACCCATCTGAGATTCGATGACACGAATCCGCTCAAGGAAGATACCGAATATGTCAACTCCATCCAGGAGGATGTGAAATGGCTCGGGTATGAATGGGAGGAGCTGCGGTTCGCCTCCGATTATTTCGGGGAGATGTATGCGCGGGCCGAGCTGCTGATCAAGAAGGGTAAGGCCTATGTTGATGATCTCAGCGCCGAGCAGATCCGTGAATTCCGGGGAACCCTAACGGAGCCGGGGAAGAACAGCCCTTACCGCGAACGCAGAGCAGAAGAGAACCTTGATCTGTTCCACCGCATGAAGGCGGGAGAATTCAAGGACGGCGAGAAGGTACTGCGCGCCAAAATTGATATGTCCTCTCCTAACATCAATCTGCGTGACCCGGTCATCTACCGGATCTCCCACTCCCATCACCACAATACGGGCGACGCATGGTGCATTTATCCGATGTATACCTTCGCACATCCGCTGGAGGATGCCATTGAGCATGTCACCCATTCTCTCTGCTCCCTGGAGTTTGAGGATCAGCGCCCGTTCTATGACTGGGTTGTAGCGGAATGTGAGATGGAGGCTGCGCCACATCAGTATGAGTTCGGACGCCTTAATCTGGCCCAGACGGTTACGAGCAAGCGCAAGCTGAAGCTGCTGGTGGATGAAGGCCATGTGGACGGCTGGGATGATCCCCGCATGCCTACGATCTCCGGGCTGCGCCGCCGCGGCTATACGCCGGAGGCCATCCGCAGCTTCGTGCATGAGACCGGTATCTCGAAGAGCCAGGGACTGGTGGACCTGCAGATGCTGGAGCACTTCATCCGTGAAGATCTCAAGCTGACGGTTCCCCGGACGATGTCTGTGCTGCGGCCGCTGAAGGTGGTTATTACGAATTACCCCGAAGGCGAGACCGAATACTTCGAAATTGAGAACAATGTGGAGAACCCGGAGATGGGCAACCGTCAGATTCCATTCTCCCGTGAGATCTATATTGAACGCGATGACTTCATGGAGATTCCGCCGAATAAGTATTTCCGCTTGTTCCCCGGCAATGAAGTGCGCCTTAAGAATGCTTATTTCATCAAGTGCAACGACTTCATCAAGGATGAGAACGGCGAAGTGGTGGAGCTGCATTGTACCTATGATCCTGAGACGAAGAGCGGCAGCGGGTTCACCGGCCGCAAGGTTAAGGGAACGCTGCACTGGGTAGATGCCGGACAGGCTGTACCGGCGGAATTCCGCCTCTATGAGCCGCTGATCTCTGCTGAAGAGGCAGAGACGGATGCCGAAGTAGAAGGTCTGGAAGCTTCCGCTGATAAGCCGGAGCCAACCTTCCTGGATCAGCTGAATCCGAAGTCCATCGAGATCCTGCAGGGCTTCGTGGAGCCAGGGCTGAAGGACAGCGTGGCACAGGACAAGTTCCAGTTCTTCCGTCACGGGTACTTCAACGTAGACAGCAAGTATTCGTCGCCGGAGCATCTGGTGTTCAATCTGATTGTATCCCTCAAAAGCTCCTTCCAGCCCAAAAAAGGCTAGATGAGCTGCATATAAGCAAACAGGCTTGGTCTCCCGCCGGGAGGCCAAGCCTGTTTGCTATATCCTGCGCACTGCTAGTCCTCCGCCAGCTCATCCTCGGGATCAGCGGGAGGGCGGTAGCTGCCGCGAATGACAGTGAGCCACATCATTCCGAAGCCGATTGCCCCGAACAGGGCAAGAAGCGCACCGGATTGATACATCGTCTGCGCGCCAAGGGTCTGATACATCCAGCCGCCGAGGACGCCGCCGAGAATACCGGACATTCCGCTCCAGGTGAGCGTGTAGAGCGCTTGTCCCGAGGAACGGTAAGGCCTCGGCACCAGCAGCATGGTCAACTGGGTTCCGACATAGAAGAACCCGCCGAAGGTAATGGAGTGCAGCACCTGAATCAGCGCGACCTGCAGCGGTGTCGTTGCATCGGCCATCAGCCACCAGCGGAGGAAGAACAGCGCACTGACCAGAGTGAGCGAGGCCAGCAGGACCGGGATTCTGCGCCGGAGAAAGTAATTGCAGAGGAGCAGCACGCCCATCTCCAGGATGGAGGACAGGAACACAGCGAGACCGATCATCGTCTTGCTTCCGCCCAGCTCCGTGATGTACAGTGACACAAAGGTGTTATTCATCGTATTCGGAATCGAGACCAGGATGCCGAAGAGGATGAAGCACAGGAAGAACGGGTTATGGAAGATCTGGCTCATGCCTTTGAAGGGCAAGGGGGCGATTCCGATCGAATGGTCCAGCTTCGGCAGCGTGATCAGTGCAATCATCGCTGCACAGAGCAGTGACGCAAACAGATAGGACAGCACAGAGATGCCGGCCCATTCAATCACGGGACCGGCAAGGATGGCGGTGAAAGCCCAGCCTAGCGATCCCCATAACCGGAATGAGCCAAAGCTGCGGCTGGTTCCGTCAATATAGCTGAGAATCATCGTGTTGCTCTGGGCGAACAGCGGCCCCTGGAAGAAATAGAAGAACAGAATGGATATGTAGATCATTTCATATGTATTGGCCTGAAAGACAAGTTGGGTCAAGACCAGCGTTCCCGTCAGCATGACGAGGACAATCCGCCGGATATTCTGATACCGGTCACTCCAGATGCCCCAGAAGGGGTTGGCAATAATGGAGACCAGTGCGCCTACAGACATTAGGCTCCCAATCTCCAGCTTATTCATCCCTACATCCTGTAGATATAAGGGAAAGAAGCTGGTGAAGAGGACAACCGTTCCATACACGAAGAAGTTGAACCATTTCAGAGAGGTGAAAGACAGCTGCTTATCGAGATGATCCCGCAAACTTTGCACTCCTTTCCCGCTAGGATGCCTGCATTCTTACTGTGGCCGTCTTATGATGCCGCTGATATCACTGTAACATTTGTTGAAAAGGGATACAAACCAACTTTTATGGGGAATTACAAATCAATGGCAAAATATCTGTTTAACTTCAGTTTACATAGGCCAGTTATTCTGGGTTATATGGCGGAAGCGGGGCCCCACTGCTCCATACATCTATCTGCCGGAAAAGGGGAGTTCTTATGAAAAACAAGCAAGCACCGCAGAAGCAGGGCGCGGCCATGAAGCCCTTCCTGAAGCTGCTGCACGAAACCAAGCCATCTTATCTGCTGCTGGCGCTGGCCCTTGGCCTCAGTATCATTTCGACCCTTGTCGGTCTGGTGATTCCCATGTTCACGAAGAATCTGGTGGACGGCTTCTCGCTGGCTTCGGTCAGCAAGCTGCAGATTGCAGCCATCGCCGGAGCGTTCATTGCGCAGACCGTGGCCGGCGGAGTCTCGATTTACCTCTTGAATGCCGTCGGGCAAAAAGTCGTGGCCGGGCTGCGTGACAGGCTGTGGCGCAAATTTCTGGTGCTGCCCGTATCCTACTATAATGAGAACCGGACAGGCGAGAGCGTTAGCCGGATGACTAATGATACAGGAATTCTCAAGACACTGATCTCGGAGCATCTGGCCAGTCTGTTCACCGGCCTCATCTCCATTGTCGGCTCTGTCCTGGTGCTGTTCTATCTGAACTGGAAAATGACGCTGGTGCTGTTCACGGTGCTTCCGCTGTCGGCGCTGATTCTGGTGCCGCTGGGACGGCAGATGTACAAGATCTCCAAGGGAACGCAAGACGAGACGGCCTCCTTCACCGCTGTGCTCAGCGGCGTATTGTCCGAGATCCGGCTGGTGAAATCCTCGGGAGCGGAGCAGAAGGAGTATGAAGCCGGACGGCAAGGGATTATGAACCTGCTGGGCTTCGGGATTCGTGAGGGCAAGATCAGCGCCCTGATCAGCCCGCTGATCTCCTTCGTCTTCATGATGCTGCTGGTGGTTATTATCGGCTATGGCGGGATGCAGGTATCCTCAGGGGCGCTCACCGCCGGTGAACTGGTCGCCTTTATTCTGTATCTGATTCAGATTATTATGCCACTGACACAGCTGACGCAATTCTTCACCCAGCTCCAGAAGGCCAAGGGGGCCTCCGAGCGGATCATTGAGACCCTTGCAGCAGAGGAAGAGGTGTATGAAGGTGTGGAAGAGGCTGAGGGCACAGAGGGGCCGATTGCGGTGGAAGACCTCAGCTTCGGATACAAGACGGGGGAGAAGGTGCTCAGCAAGGTAAGCTTTACTATGCAGCCAGGGCAGGTGACCGCCATTGTCGGCCCAAGCGGCGGTGGTAAAACAACCCTGTTCTCGCTGCTGGAACGCTTCTATGAACCGCAGAGCGGAGTCATCAGGCTGGACGGCAAGCCGGTATCGATGTTCTCCCTGAAATCCTGGCGGAAGCGAATCGGTTATGTCTCACAGGAAAGTCCGCTGCTGGCCGGTACCATTGCCGAGAATCTCGGATACGGGCTGGACCGCGAGATCAGCAAGGAGGAGCTGAAGCGGGCTGCGGCCATGGCCTACGCTGACGGCTTCATTGAAGAGCTGCCGGACGGGTACAACACGGATGTCGGTGAGCGTGGGGTGAAGCTGTCCGGCGGACAGCGGCAGCGGATTGCCATCGCCAGAGCGCTGCTGCGCGATCCGAAGATACTCATGCTGGATGAGGCAACCTCAAGCCTCGACAGCCAGTCGGAGGCCGTAGTGCAGAAAGCGCTGGGCAATCTGATGCAGGGCCGGACCACAATTGTAATCGCCCACAGATTAGCTACGGTGGTGAACGCGGATCAGATTATTTTCATGGAAAAGGGCCGGATTACCGGCAAGGGCACGCATGAGGAGCTGCTGAGGGACCATGAGCTGTACCGTGAATTCGCCGAGCAGCAGCTGCAGCTGAACACACCCGAGCTTCTGAGCCAAGGGATAGAGGAGGGGACTACAGACTATGGTCAAAATACTGGTAGTGGACGACGATCCGCATATCCGCGAATTGGTGGGAGTGTTCCTGAGAGCTGAAGGGATGGCGGAGGTGCTGAGCGCTTCTGACGGACTGGAGGCGCTGCGGCTGCTCGAAGAGAGCACGGCGGATATGGCGATCATTGATATTATGATGCCGAATATGGACGGCTGGGAGCTGTGCCGGGAGCTGCGTAAGCAGTATGATTTTCCGATACTAATGCTGACGGCCAAAGGGGAGACCTCGCAGATTGTCAAAGGCTTCGAGCTGGGCACAGACGACTATCTGGTCAAGCCGTTCGAGCCGCCGGTGCTGATCGCCAGGGTCAAGGCACTGCTGAAGCGTTACCAGATTTCCGCCGCCCAGAGTGTTACCGTAGGCAGTCTGCGGATGAACCGCACAACCTACGAAGTGCTGTCCGAGCATGGCGAGTTCACGCTGCCGCTGAAGGAATTCGAGCTGCTCTTCAAGCTGGCCAGTTACCGGGGGCAGACGCTGACCCGCGACCGGCTCATTGAAGAGATTTGGGGCTATGATTATGAAGGCAATGAGCGGACGCTGGATGTACATGTGGGCCGTCTGCGCGAGCGGTTCCCGCAGGAGCGATTCGGATTCTCCATTCGTACGATCCGGGGGCTTGGCTACCGGCTGGAGGGATAGGCATGAAGCGTAGAATCATGAAGATATGGGAGAAAATCGGTATAGTTGGACCTATAGCCGGAATGTTGATTATGCTCTATATCTCCTGGAACGGGAGCTATTTCGGATCAAGACTGCTGGTCCGTCATTTCGGCTGGTCCTTCTCTGAATACGGGTATCACCTGTTTGTTATGGCTATGCAGATTATCATCTTTTTCGTCAGCGGGGCGATTATTGCCTTCGCTACACGCGGCGAGGATCAGAATTTCTATAGGCCGATCCTTACGGCCATGCGGCAGATCTCGCAGGGCGATTTCAAGATTGAACTGGAGAACAGCGGCCAGTACCGGCAGTTCGGAGGGATTGTGGAAGGAATTAATGAAATGGCGAGCGAGCTGAGCCGGATGGAGCTGATGCGGCAGGACTTCATCGCAAGCGTCTCCCATGAGATCCAGTCGCCACTGACCTCGATCCGCGGGTTCGCTGCCGCGCTGCAAGAGGAGAACCTCAGTCCGGACATCCGCAAGCATTACCTGGATATTATTGAAGCGGAGAGCCGCCGTCTGTCCGGCCTGAGCGACAATCTGCTGAAGCTGTCCGTGCTGGAGGCGGAGAGCTTCCCGTTCGAGCGCAAGCCTTATAGGCTGGATAAGCAAGTGCAGGCGATGATCCTGGCCGCAGAGCCGCAGTGGCTGGGCAAGGAGATTGAAGTGGAGGCCGAGCTTCAGGAGACCACCGTGAGCGCGGTACAGGATCTGCTGAGCCAGGTATGGACCAACCTGCTGCATAACAGTATCAAGTTCACTCCGCAGGGCGGACGCATCACCGTCATCGTGCGCAGCATGGGGGAGTGGGTGGAGGTGGAGGTTAGGGACAGCGGGATCGGTATGACCGAAGAGGAGCTGGAGCGGATCTTCGAACGCTTCTATAAGGCGGATAAGTCCAGAAGCGTCAGCAGCGGAAGCGGAAGCGGGCTGGGCCTCCCGCTCGTGAAGAAGATCGTAGAGCTCCACGAAGGCAGCGTACACGTAACGAGCCGTCCCGGAGAGGGGACGGCCTTCATCGTGCGTCTGCCGCAGCAGAGCAGATGAACCTGCCGTTGATGCGGAGGGTCCGCCCCGGCAACCCAGTTCGGGCTTTCAACGGCTAGGAGTACAAACAGTGTAGCCCCTAACCATGACACACAAATGATGTTGTCAGGGTTAGGGGCTATTTGCGCACCGTATCGTTAGAATCCGTGTGTGTGCTGTCTGCAATCAAAGTCCCTGCCGGATTAACTCAGCCAGCAGGGGGATGCCCTGCTCTAGTTCAGCCGCCGAGGCATAAGCATAGGACAGTCTGAGATGCCGGACGTCGCTGCGGTCATACAGATCGCCTGTATTCAGCAGCAGTCCGGCGCGCAGCGCTGCGGTGAACAGCTTGCGCGGAGGGACCGCCTGGTGGAGAGACAGCCAGATATAGAAGCCTCCTGACGGAACATTCCAGGTTGCCAGTCCGGTGCAATGGAGCTGCAGCAGCTCAAGCATATGGCTGCGGCGCGCGCGGAGTCTGCTGCGCAGTACCTGCAGGTGCTCTTCATGATAGCCGCCCGTAAGCCAGCTTGCGGCCGCCAGCTGAGACAGGGAGCTTGCGCCGTAATCGCTCTGCATCTTGATGTCGGCCAGCCGCCGGACGACCGGCTCCGGTCCGGCAATCCAGCCGATGCGCAGCCCGGGGCTGACAGCCTTGGACAGGGTGCCCAGATGCAGGACCCGCCCCTCATAATCCAGTGCCTTCAGCGGCGGCGGAGGGGGGACGTCCAGCCATAATTCCTGGTAGGCCCCATCCTCCAGGATGGGCAGCCCGAGTCTGCCTGTGACCTCCATCAGCTCCCGGCGGCGTCCGGCATCCATCAGGATTCCGGTTGGATTGTGAAAAGAAGGGATACTGTAGAGCATCGCGGCCTTACTGCGGACCGCCTCGGCTGCAAGCTGGTCCGGGATCAGACCACGCTCATCCATAGGCAGGCCGCTGAATTTCACACCCGCAGACTGAAAGGCATGAATCGAATACAGATAAGACGGCTTCTCCAGCAGAATAGACGTACCGCGCGGCAGCAGCCCGAGGGCAATGAGCTGAAGCCCCTGGAGTGCGCCGGAGGTAATCAGAATGGAGTCCGGTCCAGCGGTAATGCCGCTCCGGGCCAGTAACCGGCTGACCGCTGTCCGCAGCGCCGGATTACCGAGCGGCTCTTCATAGGAGAGCGGAGGAAGAATCCGCTGCGCCAGTCCGGCCAGCACCTCATTCATCGCTGCTCCAGGCAGCAGCCCGGGCGCTGGCTCACCCGTGCCAAGGCGGATCAGGCCCGGCTTATATTCGAGCCGGTTAATGTCCTGAATGGTGGGCAGGTTGGGATAATGAATTCCCTCCTCCACATAATCGTTCCAGTTGCCTGAGCGTTGCCGCTCAGAGGGCTCCGCTTCCCCGGCTTCTCCGGACTGTCCGGCGGAACCGCCGGAAGCCGGGAGCGTTGAACGCACGCCTGTAACTATCGTTCCGCCGCCGCGCCTGCCTTCGATCAGGCCCAGCGCGGTCAGCTGGCCCAGTGCGGTGACCACCGTACTGCGGTTCACTCCGAGCTGGCGGCTGAGCTCCCGCTGCGGGGCCAGACGCATCCCGGGAGGCCAGGCCCCGGTGCTGATCTTGGCCAGGAAGTGAGCTGAGATCTGGCCGTGAAGCGGCAGCGGAGAAGCCGGGTCCGGCTTCCAGGTGTCCGGCAGGCCGGAGCGGGCACCAGCTTGCTGTGATCCAGTAGCTGCGGGCCGAGAATCCTCCGTATGTACGGATGGGCCGGGCGTGCTTATGTCTATTGTTGTATGGTTGGGCCTTTGTGCATGTGTCAAGAGCAGGCTCCTTCCGGACGAATTATTGTGCAAAAGGGAAAAACCGAACATACTGCTCTCTGCGCAAGTAATCGGTTCTAATGTATGCGAAAAACCGAACACATTATCCACTGCGAGGGCAGGCTACCGAACGGTTGTCCCCCCTCACAGCCGCTACTGACTAACATTATCCCTCATTTCGTTCTCTCGTTCTCGTTCCTTCTTTCTTCCAGTCTACCATGATTCCTCCCCTTTCATTCGTCTTGGTTGGTATATGTCGAAGAACTTGGATGGTTACGACAGCTGTTATAACAGAGTACGATCAGTAGGCTTAGCTGGAGGAAGCCTGTGAAGCTGGTTTACCCTGGAAGCACTAAAAGGAAGATAAGAGGGGGAAAAGAAATGGTACAGGCCATTCTACATGGAATGATCCTGGCCTTCGGGCTGATTCTGCCGCTGGGCGTGCAGAATATATTCGTCTTCAATCAAGGGGCGCAGCATGCCAGATTCCGCAGTGTGCTGCCTGTCGTACTGACGGCAGCGGTGTGCGACACACTGTTTATCGCTGCCGCAGTCGGCGGAGTCTCCTTGGTCATTTTATCGCTACGCTGGGTGACGCCTGTTATATATGGGGCAGGCATTCTGTTCCTCACCTTCATGGGCTGGAGAATCTGGCGCTCTGCTCCAGCGAAGGATGAGTCGGGCCGGCTATCAGCGAAGGGACAGATCCTCTATGCGCTGTCTGTGTCCCTCCTGAACCCTCATGCCCTTCTGGATACGGTGGGCGTGATCGGGACCAGCTCGCTGCAATACGAAGGGGCGGTGCGCTGGACCTTCGCGGCGGCGACAGTGGCCGTCTCCTGGCTCTGGTTCCTCGGTCTTGCTGCAGCGGGCCGCCAGCTCGGCAGGCTGGCTGCTTCTGGCAAGGTCATGAAGGGGCTGAATACCGTTTCCGCCCTGCTGATCTGGGCGATCGCCGTCTACATGGGAGTCCAGTTGTGGGGCCTGTTGTATGGCTAAGTGATTTCTCTTAAATTAGTCTTTACTCAATAGATCTGTTAATTCTTTAGAACTGCTTTCTTTTAATTTCAACATTTTTTCGCTATTACTATCATTAATCAAAAATCCACTTTTGATTTTATAATCTAAATAAAGGCTGAATTTCACAACTTCGCTATCCGCGTAAGTAACATTCATTCGATATGTGGGGGGACCCACATCAACAGCCCCGCGTACTTTTTTCACAGTTCTTATAGCATCGCTGAATATTCGAATACTATCGTTATCAGTGTAAGTAATTTCCGCTGTTTCGGAAATAAGACTGACGCTAACAATCTCAGGATTTGGTCTGACTAAGACATATATGAAAACAAGTAATATTATCATTGAAATTGAAATGATGCTTATTTTTCTCATAAACTCTCCCCTTATCGTAAGGTTCGGCCAGCCCGTTGCCAAACTGTTTCGAATTCTTCACACTTTCGCGATATAGTTGTTTTATTTGACTCTATTCTATTGACGGTTGAAATCCCATCCTCTAACATACAGATATAAACATAAAGTTCTAAATTATGGAATGTGGGAGGTGGTGTTGCTTTGAAGCCTGCAGTCATGATTCGAGACCAGCTTGCAGATTATCTAACCCAGCATGGGCTGTCCATTAATCAGTTCGCCATAAGCTCCGGTATTAATTCCGGGACACTGAGCCGGATTATTAATGGCCATCAGCCCATTGCCATGAGCCATCTGGAGTCAATCACTGCAGGAATGGGGCTTGGCGAGGATTTTTTTTACAGCTTGTACGTGGAAGAATGCTTCTATTATTCGGCACCGACCTGGCGGCGGCTTCGCCCGTTCATTGTGAAGTGTGCGGAACTGGGGCGAACGGATTGTATCGGGCTTCTGGTGGAGAACCTGCTGGATAATCTGACCTATGTTCCCATGCTGTATGAAGTAGCGGAAGGCTTGTTCCAACAGGGCCACTGGCCGGCGGCGGCACTGCTCTATGAGAATGTAAGCGCCAGCGAGAAATACCAGTATTCCGAACGCCTGGCCACTTGCCAATACCGCCTGTTCCTGATTGCCCTGGGTGATGACCAGAGCACGAACCTGCGCGCAGCTACCCTGTTCGAGAGCTACATCCCGCGCTTGGATGAGGCGGATCAGTTGGATGCGTTGAGGAATTTAATGGATGTCTACTTCTCATTGCAATTATGGAGTAAAGTAAATGAGCTTGCTCTTGAGCTACTACGGATTGCTACAATCCGGTATGATCTTTATTGTCATTCGAGAAATAAAGACGCAGTGAAAAGCGGAGAAAGACCTCTTTGCTTCTATATATTGTATGCCCATCTAATGCGTTCAAATGCATACGGAGAATGTGGGGATTACAAAGCGGCTCTTGACCTTGTGCCTCTATATTTGGACGTGAATTGGATACATGAAGTAAGTGAGGAAGCGAAGAGGACTGTAGCGCAGTTTCAGGAATGGGGCAAGGCTAATACTTATCTGTATCGCTTACTCGATGGACAAATAGAGGTGTTAGCTGATTATGTTAACTATATTTCCACTCAACAAGGGGAGATTTTCGTAGCCTTATTCTATATCGTCAAATCTGCAAACCTGTACAATTGGAATGTGGATTCTATTTTAGAACGTTTCTCTAGTTACATGCCCTATAGGATACATCTCACTGAGTTCGGAGTGTACAATCAGCAGATTAAAGCGGATCAGCATACCAGATTTCTTGTAGAATTGGGAGTCTATTGTTTGCGGAATAAGCGCAGTGAAGGAATAAGATATATCCTAGAAGCTTTGGAATCATCTGCTAAGCTTAACAATGAGAGCTTCATCTTCAAATGTGTTGACTTATTCGAGCAGAATAGGCATATTGCTGGAGAAGATGAGCAGATGCAATACAAAATCTTAATAAGAGAGGTGCGGGATGCAAGTGAAAAGAAAACTCCTATTATTGCTAGCCTCGTGTAGCATTGCTCTACTAATTACTGTGCCTGTAGCACAGATAGTGGGCAAACCTGTACAACAACAAATGATTCAAGTAATGGGACATGGTTCAGGCGGCTGAATAAGTGGCTGCAATTATACAGTATCACCTTAGGCGTCTTCCGCTAATGCGGGGGCGTCTTTTTTATGGACAACTCTTATCACGCCGAACTTTGTCAATATATTCACTTTAACAGATAATGCAATCAGTCCAATATTTTGTAGTTTTACATAAAAATCTATAATGTTGCATAAGGAGGCGGGATTCCCATGCATAGTCCAGCAATCGTTAGAATTCGTATAGAGCAAGCTAGAAGTAAGCTTCATAAATTACATATTCAATATGGCGGTTTGAATCATCCGGAGGTTTTGCGGCAATCTGTAGTGCTGGATGAGCTACTCAATACATACGATAATGCCTACCGGACGAATAAACGGCCGCCCGCTTAAGCATTGATCTAGAAAATACTGTTAATTCAAATATAAAATCCAACGGATACGTGTATAAAAAAGGTGGTAAATGCAGTGGAGCATACAGTCAAAATCCGGGACGAGATAGCGGCGTATCTCACAAAACATAAATTGTCTATTAATCAGTTTGCGATTGCCAGCGGAATTCATTCCGGCACACTCAGCCGGGTGATGAAAGGCCAACAGGCCTTGGCGATGAACCACCTAACCCGCGTAACCAGCGGGATGGGGCTGCCGGAGGATTACTTTTACAGTCAGTATGTGGATGAATGTTTATATGATTCGACACCGACTTGGCGGCGTTTACGGCCGTTCCTGCTGCAATGTGCGGCGTTATCGCGTCTGGATTGTATTGAGCGGGTGGTGCAGAATTTACTGGATAATCTGCTGTATGCACCGCTGCTGTTCGAGGTTGCCGAGGAGTTGTTTGAGCAGAAGAACTGGCAGGCCGCTGCATTAATCTATGACAATGTGGGAGCCAGCGAGAAATATCAGCATTCCGAACGATTGGCGCTCTGCCAGTATCGACTCTTCCTGATTAATCTTGGCGATGATCCACAGGGAAATCTAATCGCTGCTACTTTATTAGAGAATTATGTCGATAAGCTGGACGAAGTCCATCAGTTGGATGCGCTGAAGCAGTTAGCTAATTTATACAGCGGGCTTCAGGCGTGGGACAAAGTATCTCAGTCTGTAGAAGAACTGCTAAGAGTAGCCACTGTTCAGTATGAACTCCACGGACAAGTGCATCGTAAGCATAGCAGTAATCAATTTTATAAAAAGCCACTCTATACATATATTTTATATGCTCAGCTTATGAGATCCTGTGTTTATGAAGAGCTGGGCGACTATAAAACCGCACTGGATATGGTACCTCAGTACTTGGATCATAGCTGGATACGGGAAGATGACGAAGAAGCAAGACGTATTAAGGCTCAATATATAGAATGGGGAACGGCTAATACGTACCTTTACCGCTTAATGGATGGGCAGATTGAGGTGCTGGAAGAATATATAGAGTATATCTCCACCTGTGAGAACGAGATTTTTATGGCGCTGTTCAAGATCGTTCAATTGGCTAATCAGTATAAGTGGGACGTGGATCATGTGATACAGAGATTTGCGGACTACATTCCTTACCGGAAGGTTTACAGTATCTTTGGTGAGCACAACAAGTTCATTCATGAAAAAAACTACACCCAATTCTGCAGCGAGCTGGCGACCTACTATCTATCCCGCAAGCGGTACAAAGGCGACGATGTAATCATGCAAAGCGTAGACTTATCTGCCAAATTAGACAGTGAGCAACAAGTGATCCGGGGGACGATATCCGTCGATTTCGAAATTGCGATTTCGGATATTCCGAAGTCGTGCTGAAGTATACACATAGGCAATCCTTGTACAACGGCTGAGAATCCTTCTGGAATCTCGGCCGTTTTCCAAAAATGAAATATTATTGAGACCTTTATGAGAACTTTCCGCAATTGGTCTAGCCTATGATGGATAAATAGGACCGAATACGCTCCTCATCCATACCATACATTCAGCCAAAGGTTGGCGCCCATATCAGCATGACTCACTGAGAGAGCTTCTTTTCGCATCTCAATGTGGAAGGACTCTGCCTTTGTGATATCTAAAATATAGATGAAATACAAAGAAGAATTGAAGAATATATCCACTTTGACAATAAGCATCGAAGGCAACAAAAGTTAAATAAGCTACCTCCGGTTGGGTACCGGGAGCAGCTTATAGCCTAGAGACTTTTTTTCACACATCCAAAATTGGTTATGGTAAAGCGCAAATCTACAATTACAATCTTGTGTAGTAATACCAACGTCCACACTTCCGTTTCGTCTTGCTTTGTGCCACTGTTTGCGTCACGAAAAAGCCAAACTTATTTCTTCTTGATTTCTGCTTTTGATAAAATCCTTTTGTCGCCAACGAAAGCAACAATAACGTTTAAGATTATGAGCACACACAACATGATTCCGATATTAATTCCTACGAGATAGAGCACTCCGGCGGCAACCATGCACAGTAAATAACATACCGTTGGAACGAGCTTTTGCTTAAGAAGTACGATGCGTTCCATACTTTCATCTGTGGAGTCCCTATGGGCTTTTTTTAATATAGCCCTTGCTTGTGCCAGTAGATATGCGTAGTATACAACAACTAAAGATATTAATGTAACTAAAACTATTCTAACGTAAGTTTCTACCATGATATTGTTTAATAGTGAGTATTGTTGGTTGAGTTTAGTGCGTTCCAATAAGCAAGTTCACAAACATTGCATTGAGTGCCAATTGCCGTCATCGCAATAGCTGTTGCGCCAGTAGCTCCCGTTGCGGCAACAACAGCAGCAATAGCAGCTGGTGTAAGTGTACCTCCTGATGCAAGGGCTAAAGCTGATGCAAAACCTGCTCCAACAGCAGAGATCAATGAAACCCCATAAAGCGAGACTGCCGTCCATTCTTTATCATTGAGGATATTTACTTTATCGAAAAAACTGTTCAACTGGGTGGTGTTGGAGCTATTTTCATATGTCATAAAATAACCTTGCCCACTACCCTTTGGTCTTTCTAATCTCCACTCATTTGGACTGCCGGTGTAGACATCATATTCATAATTCGAAAATGTGTCCTGATGGATAGTTGATCTAGCACTTTGTGATGACTGAAGTGCTTTGGCTTCTATAGTTTCGCCTTCAACAATCGAACCTGTTTCCAAGTCTTTGATTGATACCTGCATTGTATTCTGAATAGAATCGTAAACGACGATATATTGTGACGTTTCGTCGCTCGTCACAGAAGTGCGGATTCCTGCTACTTCGGACACGGATAAATTAAAGTCAACATTTGGAACATCTGATGCGAAAGCCGTTGTACCTATACCCAAAACCATAATTGCCGATAGTGCTAATGCTAATAATTTTTTAAACATAAAATTGTCCGCACCTTCATTTTTTGATTTTTTAAAACAAACCTGACGATTTTTTTCGCAGTTGCTGGTATACAAACATCATACAAGTTTCATTTTAGTTCTATGTTGTAACCATCAGTACCCAATTTGCCCTCCTTTCTGCTTTAGTACAGCATTTTCAAAATATTAATTGAGGTGTCGGAACTAGGCACCCATTAATAGTTTCTTAGTAAGCTTAATGGTACTTCACTTATTATCATTCCATTCCACCATTTAAATTTCCTTATTATTCTATTATTTTTCTTTATTTTCCTATAGTAGTCTTAAATGTATATTTCGTCAATGCAAATAACTTTCTCTGTGAAAACAAGACTAATTTTATTGGTGACTGTTTAAAATTCATGGTAGTAGGAGGGTGTAGCAACAAGTCTAAAGATTCAATTTCGGTTTCTCAACTTCTTTCACTGCTCCAGCCATTACCGAAATGGAAAAAGAACTCGTTGGTGTTGTAAATAAGGACATACTCACCAAATTGACGTATACCTATCACCAGAAGAAAGATATTATGGCAGCAGCTGAAAAGGTTGGGCTAAAAAAAACTCCATCGATTGGCGCTGGACCAGATGACTACTTGGATAAGTTTGAAGTGGAGGAGAATAAGAATGAGCTTCATAATAAAGCGGAAGGTAAAAAAACAGTTAGACTTAACGATGAGAATACG
This sequence comes from Paenibacillus sp. FSL R7-269, assembly GCF_000517865.1. Lineage (NCBI taxonomy): Bacteria > Bacillati > Bacillota > Bacilli > Caryophanales > Paenibacillaceae > Paenibacillus > Paenibacillus sp. FSL R7-269. The sequence goes on along the minus strand of NZ_ASPS01000003.1, from coordinate 25,304 downwards.
GGTAAATGGATTCTAGAGGCCTTTCTTCGAAGAACGATTTGAAGCTTCAGCACGATCAATGAGACCTATAGAATAGGACTCTAAGCTACTGTATTGACGAAAGTTTTGATTCAGTACGATGGAACAAGCACATACAGATGGAGCGACTGCTGTAAACCAAGCTGTAGCAGCTGGACAACCAACGAGAACGGCTATCTATTTTCAGTTGACTATGATGCTACTGCTAGTGACTTGTACAACATCCTTATTCCTTATTATGGTTATCAGTTAATCAAGGATAAAGTAAAATGCATGGGTCCTTCGGAGGCTGGAAACTTTAATTGTTAGCATAATAATATTTGGGCTACTGATTGAAGGTAGGATAAAACCTTCAATTCGGTAGCCCATCTTTTTGTTTAAGTTTGTGCCAAGTCTAGCATAAACGTATCCTCTTTCTAAAAGATTGGTACGTTCAGCAGGCTATTTCCAATCGTCTACTTCGTGAGGATTAAAGCCTAATGCTCACATTATTCTAGCAAGCTCCCATCCTTAACTACCGGCGTCCTACCCCCCAATCTGCGACATGCGGCGGGCGGTTGGCGTGTGACTCTGAGTTTTGTGCTCTAGGGCCAGCGCCATTTCGTGGTTATGAGGCTTGTTGCCGAGCGCCTGGCGGAACAGGGCCTGCACGGCAGCGGGGTCGCTGATCAGTGGGCGCACATTATATTCGTCTTGCCAGTACAGGCAGGCTTTGATGTTGCCGTCGGCGGTCAGGCGCAGCCGGTTGCAATTGTCGCAGAAATGCTCGCTGACCGGGTGGATCAGCCCGAAGGTCCCTTTTGCACCGGTGACACGCCTATTCTGCGAAGGTCCGTTCCCGGAAGGCATGTCAGCCTCCTCGGTGGTCCAGCCCGCTTCCTTGCAGGCCTCCACTACAGTCTCCAGCGGCAGATAGGTCTGCCGCCAGGCATCGCTGGCGCTGCCGATCGGCATATATTCAATGAAGCGCACATTCAGCGGACTGTTCAGAGTCAAGGCAATGAAGTCCTTAATCTCATCATCGTTGATTCCCTTCATCAGCACGACATTCAGCTTAATCGGGGACAAGCCCGCAGCTTCTGCGGCTTCAATTCCCTTCAACACCTTGGCGACATCGCCGCCCCGGGTAATCATCGAGAAGCGCTCCGGCCGCAGCGAATCCAGGCTGATGTTCACACGTGACAGTCCGGCCTGCTTCAGGACAGACGCTTTGGCTGGAAGCATCAGTCCATTCGTAGTCAATGATATATCTTCGATGCCGGGTATGGCGGCGATCATGGAGACCAGCTTCTCCAGATCCTTGCGGACCAGCGGTTCGCCCCCGGTCAGCCGGACCTTCCGTAAGCCCAGTGGCGCAAGCGCCTCCACCACAGCGGCAATCTCCTCGTAGCTCATAATCTCGTCCTGCGGCTGGAATTGCATTCCTTCGGCGGGCATACAATAGATACAGCGCAGGTTGCAGCGGTCTGTAACCGAGATACGGAGGTAATCATGTACGCGTCCAAAAGGATCAGTTAGCGGCTCCATAACGTTGCTCCTTCACCTGTTGATTTTAGTTTAAATTTTAAAGAAAGCATCCCGCCGCGTCAATGCACAAGCAGACAACCTAAAGCATAGGGGACAGAAAGGTAAAGGAGCATCCTAATTATGACAAAAGTGCGACAATTACCGGGAATGGTCATAGAATGCTCACCGAAAGCGTTTAACATATTCGATATAATTTAGGTGCGGAAGATTCAAACTTTAGATACTTTTACTTTTGCGAAGCACAGCTATGATACCGGAAGACTAGGCGGCAATCCCTTAGGATACCCTGGGCATCCGGCAAACTAAGTAGGGAGGATTTGCAAAATGACTATACCAACTGTTCCATCGCTTGTTGTGCCGGAGGCTTGCAGCCGCTGGCTGGAGAGCCGGGGATTAATATATCAGCTTCTGGTGGACTTCTATGGAAGAAAACCGTCTCTCTCCCTGGTTGCCCAGTGGAGCCGTAACCGTGAGATGAGTGTTGCTGCGGAGATGACCGAAGGCGGCCGTGAGTTGAAGCGTTACCTGTGCAGCCAGGAGCCATCCATGCTCCCGGCCATCTGTGAGAAAGAGAAGCTTGAATACAAACGTCTGATGAACGAACGCGCCGTAAGCTCCTTCGTAGCCCGTGAAGCGGCTCAGCTGGGGCGTGAGGAAGAATTCTGCAACGTGCTGTCGGATGTGTACGCATCGGCGGGCATTGTCTTCAAGAAGTGCAGCGGCGAAGCTGACGACCATATTGCCATTGAACTGGAATTCATGGCGGTGATGCATGAGCGGATGCTGTACAACAGCTTCTCAATCCGCAGTGCGATGGAGCTTCTGGAGATTCAGGAGAAGTTCCTCGAAGAGCATCTGCTGAAGTGGACTCCACAATTCTGTGAAAGAATGAACGCTGCAACCGACAGCCCGCTCTATCTGGGGCTCAGCCATATGCTGGAGGAATTCCTGCCGCAGGATCTGCACATGCTGCGTGCCTGGAAGGCTTCGCTGGAGAGCAGCGCAGCAGCCATGGCTTAATAAGCAACCATACTCAATCAATAAGGCGCCCTTCCATCAATCGGAAGGGCGCCTTTTTCTGCTCGGGGGATCTTCAACTTAAGCTTTCAATTTATTAGGTTGTGATTTGGAGAAAATACAAAAAGCGTGCAGGATCGGAGGAGGATTTTGGAACTTTAGGAGCGGTAGCGTCCGCCTTTGTCTCCGGATTTCTACCGCAACAAGCGGTACCATCAAGAAATCTGGAGACAACAGCGGCCGGAAGTCCAAATATCCACCGTAGTGACGTCTGAGCTTTACGCTATGTTCTTACGTTCACCCCATATAACTGAAACTGAAGTTCATCCCCTATTTATTCGTAAGTTTTCTTGCTCCGAAACTTCATCAGGAACTCATACACCACCGGTACAACGACCAGGGTCAGCAGCGTGGAACTGACCAGACCGCCGATGACGGTTACGCCAAGTCCCTTGGAGATGATTCCGGCGCTGTTCTCAAGGCCGGTAACCAGTGGCAGCAGAGCTCCAATGGTCGCGAGCGCAGTCATGAGAATCGGGCGAAGACGCGTAGCGCCAGCTTCAAGCAGCGCCTTGCGGGTAGACATCCCCTCTTGCTCCTTATGGATGACGCGGTCAATTAAGACAATCGCATTGGTGACCACGATTCCGATCAGCATCAGTGCGCCCATTAGTGCCGAGACGTTCAAGGTCTCGCCAGCCAGGAGCAGGGCGACAAGAGCGCCGATGACTGTGAACGGCAGGGAGAACAGGATGGCGAACGGTGCCAGACCGCCGCCGAAGGTGACTACGAGCACGAAGTATACAATCGCAATAGCCGCCAGCATGGCGATGCCAAGCTGCCCAAAGGTCTCATTAATCTGCTCGGTGACTCCGCCGAAGGTAATGGTCACGCCGTCCGGGAGATCAAGAGCGTCTATTTTGTCCTGCACAGCACTTGCCGCACTATTAATGTCACTGGAGATAATGTCGGCGGTAACCTCGACTTTCATTTTGCCGTCTTCACGGGTAATGGAATCCGGGGACTGGCCCTGTTCAATGCTTGCCACCTCGCCAATCGGGACGGTAAGGCCCAGCGGCGAAGTGAGCGTAGCGGCCTTCATTTCTTCAATACTGCTGTAGGAATCCTTGTCCGTCTCAATGTAGACCTTGTAATTCTTGCCGTCCAGCTCTACCTCAGTCAGTACAGGCCGGGTTCCGGCAGGGCTCAGCTTCATCGCAAGCTGTCCGGCTGTAAGACCCAGAGAGCTAAGCTTGGCCTGATCCGCCACGATGGTATATTGATCATAGGCTTCAGAGAGACTGGTCTTCCCATCTTCGAAGTTCTTGGTGTCTGCCTTAACGATCCCGGCAATTTCATCGGCTACCGGTTTGAGCTGCTCCAGCGTATCGCCGTAGATATTGACAGTGAGAGTGCTGCCCCCGAGCCCGCCTCCGGCCATGCCGGACAGATCGCCCCACACGCCATCCGGCACCTCTTGGCTTAAGCCTTCAATTAACTTCTCCTTCACGGTATCAAAATCAGGTGTATTGCTGTCATATGTGACATAGAACAAGCCTGAATTGCCTGAGCCCATTCCGAACGGGCCGCTGCCGCCGATGGAATATTGCATTTTGTCCAGATGCTTCTGGGCCAGAATGAACTTCTCCGCCTTCAGGCCCTGCGCCTTCACATCCTCCAGCGTCTGACCGGCCTTCGGGGAGAAGGTTAACGTAACATTCTTCTCTTCCTGGGAAGGCAGGAAGCTGACGCCGATTGGCTTAATCAGGAACAGACTGCCTGCCAGCAGCAGGACAGCAACACCCAAGGTAATCAGCTTATGGGAGAGACACCAGTCCAGAATCCGGACATACCCGCCCGCCAATGCGCCGGGCTTGTCTTCGTGGCTCTTTGTCCCCTTCTTCAGCCCGTTACGGAACAGGGTGTGGGCCAGCGCAGGCACCAGGGTAATGGCGACCACCAGTGAAGCCAGCAGCGCGAATACCATAGTGAGGGCAAACGGCAGGAATAGCTCACCGACCATCCCGCTGACAAAAGCGAGCGGCAGGAAGACGGCAATCGTCACAATGGTTGAGGACATAATCGGTACAAACATCTCACGGGTAGCCGCGCTGATCAGCTCTCTGCCGCGCAGCTTCTCGCCGGACAGCGTAAGCCGCCGGAAGATGTTCTCAATGACGACGATGGAGTCATCGACTACCCGCCCGATGGCCACGGTCATGGCGCCGAGCGTCATCATATTCAGTGTAATATCCATCTGCCGCAGGCATAATATCGCAATCAGCAGTGATAACGGAATCGAGATAATGGAAATAATGGTAGAACGGATATTGCGCAGGAACAGCAGGATGATGAGCACGGCGAACAGGGCGCCGAAGGCGGCCTTGGACAGCATCGTGTTCACGGAATCCTCAATCGGCTTGCCTTGATCCAGCAGCACGGTGAGATCCATCGACTTGTATTGTTTCTTCAGTTCTTCGGTCTTGTCCTTGACCCCGTTCACGACATCAACGGTGTTGGCATCATTGGCCTTCACAATCTGAATCCCGATGGATTCTTTACCGTTGGTACGGGAGATCGATTCTGATTTGCCGACTACTTCAATAGCGGCAAGCTCGCTCAGCTTCACGGTCGGCAGACCGGTCATGGCCCCCGCGCCCGCGCCGTTATTGCCAGCCGCAGCACCGCCTGAAGCTGCGCCGCCAGCGGCCCCGGCCCCCGCAGCTCCTGCTCCGGCAGCGCCTGCGGCAGAGGGAACCAGCGGAATGCTGACATTCTGCAAGTCCTCCACCGTAGTGATGTTGCCGTCCACGACAACAGCCTTCTGTGCTTTGTCCATCTCGAACAATCCGAGCGGCACCCGCAGGGAGGAGGCCTGGATGATGCCTTTGATCGTATCCTCGGTCAGTCCGTATTGCTTCAGCTTCTCCTGATTGAACTTCAGGGAGACTTCTTTGACATATTGTCCGGCAATCTGCACAGAGGCGACGCCTTCAATATCCTCCAGCGCCGGGCGGATATCATTCTCGGCAACCCGGGTCAGCTCCTCCAGATCACCGGAGCTCTCATCAGAGATACTGAGAGAGATGACTGGCAGCGAGCTGAGGCTGAAGCGCGAGATTTGCGGCTTTTGCACCTCATCCGGCAGCTTCACCTCGTTCAGCGCTTCGCGAACTGCTGCTGTCGCATTGTCCAGGTTGGTGCCATAGTTGAATTCAATGGTGACACTGGAGGCATTCTCAAGAGAGGTGGAGGTCAGCATCTTGACCCCGTCCACATTGCGGAGCTTCTGCTCCAGCGGCTTACTGACGTCGTTCACGACACCTTCGGGTGCGGCTCCGGGATAAATAGTAGTAATGCTGAGATAAGGGATACTAATGTTAGGCAGGGTCTCCTGCTTCATGGTCATTCCGCTGTACAGACCGGCGAAGACAATAATGATCGTCAGCAGCCAGACGGCAAATTTGTTGCGGAGCGAGAAATTAATTAAGCTTTTCATCAGTAAAGGGAACCTCCAGTACAATTATTCTTGATTTTACAGGCGTGCCGCTTCTGTCCTTAATGAAGTCCGCAGGAAGTGTGCATATAGGGTGTGAATTCTTTCTTCAATTGACTTAGCTCACCGGATAGCCCGGCGTACCCCTCAAGATTGGCAATCATCCCTTGGATGATCGCTTTCCGGGGCCGGGTGGTGAGGACTTCGCTCTCCAGAATGCCTAGGGACTCCAGGCCGTCTTCGGCATGCTCAGGGCTGATTCCGTCCGCTTCACTGAGCAGGAGCTTCATTGCCTTGATCAGCTGAAGCGGGCTCTGGCGCGGTCCTTCTCCTTGCCCCTCGGCCCATCCGGCCAGGACTGCGGAAGAGATCAGAGGGGCGGGCTGCCCTGCAAGCAGGCCGGCGGCCATAATGTCCAGCCAGTCCACCAGCCGGTCAGCCAGCTCAGGGATGGAGACAACAGTCTCGCGCCCGAACAGCAGCTTGATGCTGGAGCTGATCATACCGTGGCTGAGTACGCACAGCTCGCCTGCATAGGGCAGAATCTCTGGCCCGTACATGAGCTCCAGCTTCTGCTGGAACCAGCGCAGCAGGGCGGCGTTGTTCTGCTTCACCCAATCGGGAATCTCGGCCATACCTCTGCCGGCTACCTCCTGGAATTGGCGCTGCAGGAATTCACGCAGCTCGTACACATGACTGAGCAGTATTTCGAGCTGGTTGCGCAGCTTCTCCCGGGGCTCTCTGCCTGCTGCCTGCTCCTCCTGCTGCAACGGATCATGAATCATCCGGAAGCAGTAGATGTATAAACTGCGCTCCAGCTCCTCTTTGGATTTGAAGATCAGATATAGACTTCCTTTGGAGATCCCGCATAATTCGGCAATCTCCTGCATGGAGGTGGAGGAGGAGCCTTTTACAGCGAACAACTGTATGGCGGTCTTGATGATTTGTTCTTTTTTGGTGATACTTTTAGCGGTCAAGGCGATATAAGCCCCCGTTCTGACTAGACAGTTCTGTATTTGACTGATTGGTCAGGGAGATTATATTATATATCCTGCAGCAATACAAATTTGCAGGTTTCAGTAGGAAGAAATGGATTCTTCATGTAAGATATAAATGTGTCATTTTGGTGATAATCGGCGGAATGAGAAGGTAGGGTACATATGAGAAGAGGACTGCAGGCTATGGTCATCATAGCGGCTATGCTGGCGTTCTATTATTTTGGATTTGGGATTTTCGGCAGCACAGCCGGAACCATTATCAGTATTTTTTCTACATTGACGGTCATCTCTATCGGACTCGGTATATTCATGGAGAACCGTAATCCTTCTACCACCGTATCCTGGATTCTGCTGCTGGCGCTGATTCCGGGGTTGGGACTGGTGTTCTACTTCCTGTTCGGACAGAATGTGTTCAAACGGCGCAAGTATGACAAAAAAGCTCAGCGCGATCTCATGGCCTATGAACGGATTGAGAATGACGCACTGCGGATGCACCAGGACTGGTCAGTGTTCAGCCCTGCACGGCAGAAGCTGCTGGGTCTGTCCCAGAGACTGGGCCGGACGCCGATTTCGTTCAGCTCGGAGACGCGCATCTTAACGAACGGTGAAGAGACCTTCGGGACGCTGCTGCTGGAGCTGCGGCAGGCGCAGCATCATATCCATATGGAATACTATATTTTTCGGGCAGATCATATCGGCACGCGCATTCAGCAGATTCTGATTGAGAAAGCCCGAGCGGGCGTGGCGGTCCGGTTCATGTATGACGCGGTCGGGAGCATTCAGCTCTCCAGAGCCTTTCTTAAGGAGCTCAGTGATGCGGGGGTGCAGGTGGCTGCTTACGGCAACTCCACATCCTTTTTCTCCAGCAGGGTGAATTACCGCAATCACCGCAAGATCGTAGTCATCGACGGCGATGTCGGCTTCATGGGCGGGCTGAATGTCGGGGACGAGTACTTGAGCCGCAGCAAGACCTACGGGTTCTGGCGGGACACGCATATGCTGCTGAGAGGCGAAGCGGTGCGGACGATGCAGATAATCTTTCTGCAGGACTGGATGCACACCACCGGTGAGAAAATCCTGGAACAGGATTACCTCTCCCCCCAGCTTCGCTTCACTACCGGAGACGGGGCGGTGCAGATTATTGCCAGCGGCCCGGATAATGAGCGGCGTGCGCTCAAGAATATTTTTTTCTCCATGATAACTACCGCGGAAAAATCCGTCTGGATCGCCAGTCCCTACTTCATTCCCGATGAGGATATACTGACTGCGCTGCGTGTAGCGGCGATGTCGGGGCTGGATGTCCGCCTGCTGTTCCCGGCCAAGCCGGATAAATGGATTCCGTTCCTGGCCTCCCATTCCTACTTCCCGGCGCTGCTGGAGTCCGGTGTGAAGATCTACGAATATGAGAAGGGCTTCATCCACTCCAAGCTGCTGATTGCCGACGGGGAGATTGCTACGATCGGAACGGCCAATATGGATATGCGCAGCTTCCATCTTAATTTCGAGGTGAACGCGCTGCTGCTGCAGACCGAGAGTGTCTCGCGCATTGTCGCAGACTTCGAGCGTGACCTGCAGTCCACGCGGCAGATTGTCCATGAGACCTTCATGGAGAAAAGACTGCTGGAGCGGCTGCTGGAATCCGCAGCCCGGCTGATGTCTCCGCTTCTGTAAGCGGACAAGCAGAATGAAAAACGGTACCGTCCTTTTGGGACACGGTACCGTTTTTTTTGTTTTTAGGAAATTATGATTTTCTTCTGAGGAAGTTCAACTATGGGTTGCTGAATGTGACTGAAGCCTGAAGGTATGCCTACAACCGATTACAATCGGCTGGTACAGCGGCATATGGCCTGAATGTATGCGAAAAACAGCATACATTGTGTTTGCGCACAGGTATCTTATCCACCCGTCTAGGGTGAATTTGTTCTTTTGCATTAGAAGGTAGTGAATCCAAGCCGGGTCTGTATCCGGTAGAGAATGTACTTCAACCAGGTGGCGTCACTCTGATATTCCTTCAGCGGCAGGCTGTATTCAGCCCCCTCGTTGTTCCATAGCCGCTTAAAGTAACCCTCCACCTCCGCATACAAGGGCTGCTCTCGAGGAACAGACACCCAGAGGTCATTCTCCAGGTTATAGTCGTCCAGGTTCCGGGCTGTGAAGTTCGTCGATCCGCCGAGCAGGATGGAGTCGCCTGATGCCTTGGCGATGAACAGCAGCTTGCTGTGATACTGCTCTTCACCTGTGTTGTACCAGCGGATCAGGATATTTCCTTCCGAGCGGCGGTCCAGATCCATGGCAACGGGTCGGTTCGGGATGCCGATTTTGTCCCGTCCGAAGGCATTCTGGTTAGGATCAAGCAGCAGTCTGACCTGGGCACCGCGGGCATCTGCGGCAAGCAGGGCATCAATAATTCTGTCGTCCGCCAGATAGAACATACCCATCCAGACGACATCCCCGGGTCCTGCCGCAGCGATTCCTTCCAGAGCATATTTGTACACCTTGCCTTCGGTCAGATAGCGGACTCCAAGCGGGGCATCACCGGATCCGGCGGCAGGCTGCTTGAACTCAGGAGGCTTGCTTAACAAGGGGCCGGCTCCCGACAGATTAGCCGCCGCCTGCTCGCTCCGCAGAATATCCTCCTGAATAGGACCTTGCACTTCCAGGGCGATGTTGGAATGATAAGCGCTGGCGTCATGCACATTGCCGGAGGAGATCAGAGCGGTGTTCTCACTCAGCACGACCTTGCGGTGATTGGCTTTGACATTCAGCAGCTTCAGATAGGAACGGGCGGTAATGTCCGGTCCTCCGCTGGCCATCAGATTCGGAATCCAGCCGGTGCCGGATTGCCCGAACCACTGGATGAAGGTGCGCCAGACCGCCGAATAAGCAGGTGTCGAATCACGCAGATCGTCCACATCCGTCAGGATAACCTTAATTCCGGCTGCGCTCAGCTCCTCCAGAAGGGCATTGGGCGCAGAGCCGTAATTCGTATTCACCTCATCGGTGATGAAGACGATCTCCATGGCGGGATGGGCGGCTTTCTGGGCAAGCAGCTTATCGGTAAGCTGTCTGCTGACAGCGGGGAACTGCTGGTCTGTATGGGTATAGTTATTGAACAGGAACAGATCGATCACGAGGAACTGCCGGGACTCTTCAATAATCTGCAGAATTCTGGGCAGAATCTGTTCTTCCCTCGCCTGCTTGCCGCTGTTGTCCTGGTAGGTCAGATCATGCCAGAAGGCGACCGTATTCACCTTATAAGCAGGGCTCTCCGCAGAAAGTCCGGGCGGCATCGGCTTATGGGTCTGATAGAGCATCACCCCGGCCAGCCAGAGGAGAAGAAGGATTAGAGCAATCAGGAGCTTGGAACGACGGCTCAGGAAGAGCTGCATCTGACGCTTGTGCCTGGATGCCGTAATGGCACCTGAAGCCAGCGTAATTTGTAACTGTTCGGGTGTGACGGGATGGCGGCCTCGATTCATATTCATCCTCCTGGGTCTGCTGCCGGGCCAGAGCGGCTATAGGGTAGCCCGGCATTGTAAGTACCTATAACGCCCGCTAAGGAGAAGTGAAGCAGCTGAGTGCAAAATCCCTGAAAATTCTAGTGTTACAAGAAGCCCTCCATTTCATCCGTACTGTACCGGCAAGCTGCATAATACAAGTTCTGGTGACATAACACAGAAGCGATTGTATAATGAGTGTAAATAATTTGTATAAGGTTTGAATCTTCAAAGTATTCAGTGTAAACAGGAAGCGAGTGAGATCCATCGTGTATTCCATCAAACAGGTCGTCGAAATGCTCGATATTCCCTCTGTCACTCTGCGGGCTTGGGAGAACCGGTATCAGGCTGTCGTCCCGGAACGTACCGAGTCCGGCTATAGACTGTACAACCAACAGAATATTGAGGACCTTCGCTGGTTGAAGGAACAGACCGATAAACCGGGCATCAGTATCTCACATGCTGTGCGGATGCTGAAGCAGCATAAGCAGAGGGACCTGGATGAACGGCTGTCCGTTGCGGGCGGTGACCCCAAGGATGCCTTGGACAAAATGAGGCAGCAGATCTATGCAGCGCTGCTCGATATCCAGGGTGAGCGGGCGGATGCTCTGATCGATTTCGGGTTCTCCCTGTACGGCTATGAGGCGATGGTCCATCAGGTACTGGTGCCGGTGCTGGTGAAGGTTGGTGATGCCTGGGAGCAGGGGACGGCAACCGTGGCGCAGGAGCATTATATGACACATATGATCTCGAACAGGCTATCCCAGTTCTTTCACGTGTTCCCGGTGTATGCCCATCTGCACAAGGTGCTTGCCTTCTGCCCGGCGGGAGAGCATCACCAGGTCGGCCTGCTGCTGTTCTCGCTGTTCCTGCGCCGGAACGGGGTTGAAGTCATCTATTTGGGGTCCAATACCCCCGAGGACGGTGTGATGGAGCTGCTGGCGAAGCAAGAGCGGATCGGAGCTGTCTGCCTATCCGTTACGAATAGCACTCTGGTTCCTTATACGGAGAAGCTGCTTGAACGGCTGGGCAGCCAGTACCCGGAGCTGCAGCGTATTGCGGGCGGCAAAGCTTATGAGGGAATCAGCCTTCAGGATACCAACGCCACCTATGTGATGGCGGAGCCGCCGGAGCAGTGGCAAGCCTGGTTCGATCAGGAATTTGCCGGAAGCCGGCATAGGGCGTAGTTTTTGTGGCAGATATAGTTAATTTTAATAGAGCATGAGATTCCATAGGAACCGGTCAGAACCCTTGTACAGGGCTGGCCGGTTCTTTTGCTATGGACAAGTCTAGCAACCAAATTGCTGGAAGTGCGGCGGATGATATTTACATGACCCGGCAAAGTATGTATGATATTTGTATCACTATTGTATAGTTTTTGTATAATGTTTGAACGGAGGAGGATGTCGCTTGATCCGAACCACAGATACCACAAAAGTCGCAGTAATCGGCGCAGGGCCGGGCGGGTTAGCCGCCGCCATGCTGCTTGCCGCCGAAGGATATGAAGTAGATCTCTATGAACAGCAAGCGGCGGTTGGCGGAAGATCTGGAGAATTGAAGCTGGGAGACTATCGTTTTGACCGGGGAGCTACCTTCTTGATGATGCCTCATTTGCTGGAGGAGCTGTTCACTCTGGCAGGACGTTCTGTGCATGATTATGTTTCGCTTACGCCGCTTGATCCGCTGTACTCCCTGCATTTTGGAGATACCGTATTTACGCCTTCTACGAACCAGGATCAGACGGCTGAGGAGATTGAGCGGCTGTTCCCCGGCAACGGCAGCGGCTACCGCCGGTTCATGGCAGAAGAAGCCGATAAGCTGGAGCGGGTGATTCCGCTATTGCAGCGTCCGTTCCAATCGTTAGGAGATTATGTCAAAAGAGATGTGTTCCACGCGCTGCCCAAGCTGAACGCTACAGACACTGTGTACAACCGGCTGTCCCGTTATTTCGATGACGAGCGGCTGCGGTTCTCGTTCACGTTTCAGGCCAAGTATCTGGGGATGTCGCCTTGGGAATGTCCGGGCACCTTCACGATTCTGTCGTACATGGAGCACCGTTACGGCCTGTACCATCCGACCGGCGGAATTAACCGTGTGCTCCAGGCTATGGCTGAGGTCATCCAGGAGCATGGCGGGCGGGTCCATACCGCAAGCGGAGTGAAACGCATTATCGTCAAGGACGGGCAGGCCGCAGGCTTGCTGCTGGAGAACGGGGGGAAGGTGGATGCGGACTATATTGTGATTGGTGCAGATTTTGGTTCTGCAATGACACAATTGTTCGAGCCCGGACTTCTGAAGAAATATGCCCCTGACAAGATTGCCCGCAAAAGATATTCCTGCTCCACCGCCATGCTCTACCTCGGTGTGGATGGAGAGGTGGACCTGGGGCATCATTCGGTTCATTTCGCGGACGACTACCGGCGTAATGTCAAAGAGATCACGGAACTGGGCGTTCTGTCGGAGGATGCCTCTATTTATATCCATAATCCGTCGGTCATTGATAAGACACTGGCGCCTCCCGGCAAATCCTCGCTCTACGTGCTGATGCCGGTGCCTAATCTGAGTGCCGATATTAACTGGGAGCAGGAGCATGCTGAGGTAGAGGACTGGATGATGCAGCGGCTGCAGCAGATTCCGCAGCTGGCCGGAATCGCCGGACGGGTGGAAGAGAGCCTGTTCTTCTCCCCGCTGGACTGGCAGAACCAGCAGAATGTATATAACGGGGCCACCTTCAATCTAGCCCATAATCTTGGGCAGATGATGCATCTGCGGCCGCATAATACCTTCGAGGAGGTACGCGGCATCTGGCTGGTCGGCGGGGGAACCCATCCGGGTAGCGGCCTGCCGACGATCTTCGAGTCGGCCAAGATCAGCGCGCGGCTGCTGCGGGAACATGACCAGGCTGTGCGGGGGCGGTTCACCGTACAGGCAGGCGCGCCAGGCGCAGGTGCGGGGGTTCCGCTATGAGCCGCATTGCCATCGTAGGCAGCGGAATCGGCGGGCTGACGGCGGCGCTGCTGCTTACCCGTCAGGGGCATGAGGTAGTGATCTATGAACGGGCGGCCCAAGCGGGCGGGCGTGTGGCCTTTGAAGAGCAGGACGGCTACCGGATTGACCGCGGGCCTACGATCGTGCTGCTGCCGGAGATGCTTCTGGGTATTCTGGAAGAAGGCGGCCTTCCGCGATCCAGCCTGGAGCTGCTGCACTGTGACCCGCTCTACCGGGTTCACTTCAGAAGCGGGCGGGTACTGACCAAATTCGCGGATGCATCGGCGCAGGCGGAGGAGATTGACCGGCTCTATCCCGGAGAGGGCAAGGGCTTCACCCGGTTCATGAAGGACATGTCGGTGCTGTATCCGCAGGGGCGGACCTCGTTTCTGGAGCGGGGGTATGCAAGCGGGCGGGAATTTTTCAGTCTGGCTAACCTGTCGCTGATGGTCCGCCTGCACGCTTACCGGAACCTGCGATCTGCTATCGGCCAGTATTTCCGGAATGAAGAGCTTAAGGATGCGTTCTCCCTGCAGAGCCTCTATATTGGAGGAGCGCCCTTCCGCACACCGGGCATCTACACCATGCTTCCTTACGCTGAGCATGCCTTCGGCATCTGGATGCTGAAGGGCGGATACGGGACGCTGCCGCAGATCATGGCCCGGGAGCTGGAAGACCGCGGGGTACAGATTCATACGGGCACCGAGGTGGAGTCCTTGCTTGTTGAAGGGAGCCGCTGCTGCGGAGTGGTTGTTCATGGGCAGTCGATTGCTTATGATGCCGTTCTGTACAATGGAGATTTCCCGAATGTAGAGAAGCTGCTGCCGCCTGGTGTGTTCAAGCAGGAACAGGCGCTGGGTGTAACGGAGAATAAGGGCAGACCCGTATCGGCCAAGGGCATAAAACGCGGCACCTGGAAGCCCTCCTCGGGCTGTTTGCTGATCTATGCAGCCACGGATAAGCGCTGGCCGGATTCGCTGGTGCACCAGTTCTTCCTGCCGGACAGTCTGAATAGCAGCCTTCACGAGCTGTTTGACCGGGGACAAATTCCCCAGGATTCATCTTATTATATATTTAATCCGGTAGCACTGGACGATAGTGCAGCTCCTCCCGGACAGAGCGTGCTGTATTTCCTTGTTCCCGTCCCGGCGGCGCCGGATAAGAACTGGGAGGAAATAGCCGGAGCACTAGCCGATACAGTCATGGCGGATGCTGAGAAGCGGGGCTTCCCCGGGCTTGCCGCGAGTGTGATCTGGCGCAGACTGAGAACGCCTGCCGATGCGGAACAGGAAGGCATGTACGGCGGGGGCAGCTTCGGTATTGCACCGCTGCTGAGCCAGTCGGGGGTATTCCGGCCCCAGCCGAAGCCTTATCCTCTTAAGGGGTTGTATGCCGCTGGTGCTTCCGTCCATCCGGGCGGCGGTGTGCCGATTGTGATGCAGGGAGCGAAGCTTGCCGTTCAGGAAATGATAAAGGAGATGAGCGTACATGGATGAAAGGATACTGCAGCAATGTGAGGAACTGATGAAGAAAGGGTCCACTTCGTTCCATAAGGCGTTTGATGTTCTGCCAAGTCCCAGGCGTGAAGCGGTGCATGTTATTTATGCCTTCTGCCGGATTATAGACGATAGTGTGGATGAGCCGGAAGGCGCGCCGTACAGCATCCATGAGCTGCGGGAGCGTTTCATGAATCTGGAGCAGGCGGATGGGCATTTCATCTGGCCGGCGCTGCGCTGGCTGTTCAGCAGCTTCCCGCAGCTTCAGCGTGAGCCGTTTCTTTTGCAGATGGAGGGACAGCTTAGAGATCTTACCTTCACAGCCTATGACACGATGGAGCAGCTTAAGGATTATTGTTATCTTGTAGCGGGAACGGTAGGGGAGATGCTGCTGCCTGTTCTGCGGGATGATCAGAGTGAAGCGGCACGGACCTCGGGAATTGCGCTGGGGATAGGAATGCAGCTGGTGAATATCATCCGCGATGTGGGTGAGGATCTCCGGAGAGGACGCAGATACGTGCCGCTTGAGGTGATGGACAGACATGGCTACAGCCAGCGGGAGCTTGAGGGCGGAGAGGTCAATCACCGTTTCACCGCTGTTATTCAGGAGCTGCGGACAGAAGCGCTTGACTGGTTCCGGCAAGGACTTATGCATGTGCATACGTATCCTTTGGAGAGCGGTCTTGCCATTGAGCTTGCCGCATCCTTCTATGCTGCTATTCTGGATGCAGTGGAGGCAGACGGATATGATGTTTTCCGCAAAAGATCCTATGTCAGCGATGAAGCCAAGCTTCAGCTGTTCCAGCGTACAGTCGTGCGTTATGCCGGTGTAAGAACTGCGGTGGTCTAACGATGGTCCGAACGCTTTTTTGGATTTGGTATACCATCGGTGCGCTGCTCTTAATCGTGTTCGGAATTCCGGATAGTCTGAAGTTCTCTAACGGATTGTTTCTCGTATTCTATGGTGCCTACGGTTTGGACTTAGCAATCAAGGGGCAATGCAAACCCTTCATGTCTGACTGGTCAGTCAATTCTTCGGGAGGCCGGATGACCAAGCGGTTCTGGTATGCTGCAGCTCTTATCTGGTTAGGCGGAATGGCCGTCGAATGGGTAGGCGTGCATTCCGGCCGGTTGTTTGGGGATTATAATTATTCTACTATTCTTGGGCCTTTATTATTTGGTGTGCCGGTTACCCTGGGCTTCGCCTGGATTGCTGTGGTATGCAATGCTGTGCTGATCAGCCATGATTTCGGACAGCGCGGCCTCCGGCTCCTGCTGCTGCGGGCCATGCAGGTTGGCTTCTGGACAGTCCTGATGGATCTGGTGCTCGATCCTGTTGCCCATGCCAGGAACTTCTGGCACTGGGAGGGCGGCGGGGGCTTCTATCAGGTGCCCTGGAGCAATTTCGGCGGCTGGCTGATTGCAGGCGCTGCCTTGTCCATGCTGCTCCCGGCCGTGCCGTTCACCCGCCTGGCTGCCCGCCGGGGCACCCGCCTGTATCAGGCAATCCTGATCCTGTTCGGCCTGATCAGCCTGACAGAGGGACTGCCTGCCTGCACGGTGATCGCTGTGGCAGGCGCCGCACTGGCTGAAGGGAGTCTACGCTATGCTGGAAGCCGTTCCATCGGGAAGGTTTGACTGGTTATTCTACCGCTATAATTCCATGTATCTGCTGCGCAGACATTTCCACTTCATCGGAATCAGCGGAGAGCTTCAGCCCGCTGCCGCTGCCGGGCGGGGGATTCTCTACCTCATGAATCACAGCTCGTGGTGGGACGGCCTGCTGGCCTATCACGCCGTGGGGAAGCTGCCGGGGAAGCGTCATTATTTCATGATGGAAGAGGAGCAGCTACGTAAGTATGCCTTCTTCAGAAAGCTTGGCGCGTACTCCATTAACCCCGGAAGTCCAGCGGATGCGCGGGCTTCCCTGCGCTATACAGCCGGGCTGCTGGAGGCGGGGGAGAGTGTCTGGATGTACCCTGAAGGAGAAATCCGGCCGCTGGAGCACCGGCCGCTGAGTCTGAAGGAAGGGGCTTCCTTGGCGCTGCGGCTCAGTCCGCAGACGGTGGTAGTCCCAGTGACGCTATACCACGGCCTGTTCCGGCATACCAAGCCGGAAGCTACGCTGCTGGCCGGTGCGCCGCTGCTGCTCCCTTGGGCGGAGATGGACCGTTCAGCGATAGCCTGGCGGCTGGAGACTGTTCTTGGCGGACAACTGGAGTCACACCGCTGCAAAGTTCTTAACCATCAAGGTCATATGCCGGACGAATTCCGGCCGCTCCTCCGCCGGGGGAGATCAACCAATGAATGGCTTGATCTGCTACGGCCGGGCGGAGGGAGAGGATGAATGTGTTCTTTCAGGCTGTAACCGGTATTCTGTTGCTCCAGCTTTTGTTCGCAATGTGGAATGCAGCGCAGCTCCCTAAGCTGGGGGCAGCGCCAGGAGCAAGAGCGGCGCAGGTGCTTCGAGCACCGGCTTCCTCCCGGTCCTTGCGTTTGTCGGTGCTGATCCCCGCCCGGAATGAAGCGGATAATATTGGGGATTGCCTCTCCTCCGTACTGGCCTCAAGCACCGGCGGGATAGGGGCGGAGATTATTGTGCTGGATGATTCATCGACTGACGGAACGGGGCGGATTGCCGAAGCAACGGGCGGCGGCAGAATACGCGTTCTGAAGGGAAGGCGGCTGCCGGAGGGTTGGCTGGGCAAGTCCCATGCCTGCGCTCAGCTTGCAGAAGCGGCAAGCGGGGAGTGGCTGCTGTTCCTGGACGCAGATGTCCGTCTTCAGCAGGGGGCGCTTCAAGAGGTACTCTCTGCTGCTGAAGCAGCGGGCGGCGGCATGATTACCGGCTTCCCCCGGCAGATAACTGGAACTTGGCTGGAGCGGCTGGTGGTTCCCCTGATGGTCTTCACCATCATCTGCCACCTGCCCATTCCGCTGGTCCGCGGCTCCAGAGATCCGCGCTTTGTTGCGGCGCATGGGGGCTTCATCCTGATTCACCGGGACAGTTACAATAGCTGCGGCGGACATGAGGCCATCCGCAGCGAGCTGGTGGATGACATGGCGCTGGCCCGCGCTGTGAAGCGTTCGGGCGGGACAGTGACGCTTATGGATGTTACGGAGCAGGTGTTCATGCGGATGTACCACAATGCACGGCAAGTATGGAACGGCTACCGGAAGAATATCTATGCCGGTATCGGCCGTAGCCCGGTGCTGCTGCTGGGTGTGCTTATTGCATATCTGTCGCTGTATGCGGTGCCCGCCGCCGCCGTTCTGTACTATGGCCTAAGCGGACAGCCAGGCGCGGCGCTCTGGCCTGCTGCTGCACTGCTTGCGGGTCTGGCCGTGAAACGGACCAGTGATGCTGCCGGACGGCAGCCGTTCTGGTTCTGTCTCCTACTCCCGGCGGGTATACTCTGCCTGTTGCTGATTGCTGTGGCATCCTGGCACGGAAGCCGCACGCGCGCAGGCTATGAATGGAAAGGAAGGCGTTATGGATGAAACCGAAGGCAGTAATCATAGGCGCCGGATTTGGGGGGCTGTCCTGTGCGGTCACGCTTGCCGCACAGGGCTGGGAAGTGACTGTGCTGGAACGCCAGCAGCAGCCCGGCGGCAAGCTGCAGCGTATTCAGGCGGGGGGCTACACCTTCGACCGCGGCCCAAGTACGATTACGATGCCCCATGTCTTCCGCTCGCTCTATGAGCTTGCGGGAGCCCGCATGGAGGATTATGTCCGGCTCTATGAGCTGGAGCCGCGCACCCGCAATGTATTCGCAGACGGCAAGGTGGTTGATTTCTCAAGGGATACGGGGCGAATGCGTGAGCAAATGGCCTCCTACAGCCCGGCAGATGCTGCGAAATTCCCGGAGTTTCTGGAGGAAGCTTCGCGGCTGTATCAGCTTAGCGAGAAGCAGTTCCTTAACAGGCTGCTGCTATCCTGGAGGGATAAGCTCTCCCCTTCACTTGTACGGGATCTGGTGCGGGTCCGGCCTTTTCTCTGCCTGCATGACCTGCTGCTCCGCTACTTCAGCCATCCGAATACGCTGGCTATGCTGGGCCGCTATGCCACCTATGTCGGATCTTCACCGTATCGTTCCCCCTCCATCCTCGCCATGCTTGGTCATCTGGAGATTCAGGAAGGCGTATACGGGGTGAAGGGCGGCACCTATGAATTAATTAGCGGTCTGTCTACACTCGCCCGGAATCTGGGCGTGCAGCTGATTACAGGGATGGAGGTAACAGGGATTTCCGTAGTCTCCGGTGCGGTAGAAGGTGTGGATACGGCGCAGGGCTTCTACCCGGCCAAGACTGTGATAGCCGGTGGAGATGTCCTCAGCATCAACAAGATGCTGCTGCCTGAAGCGGTTCGTCCGGGAATGACAGACCGCAGGATTGAAGCGTACGAACCCTCTCTGTCCGGGCTGGTAACGCTGGCGGGCGTGCCGCGTACGTATGATGCGCTGCTGCATCATACGGTGTTTTTCCCGGAGGACTATGAGCAGGAATTCAAGGATATCTTCGAGCATAAACGTCCGCCGCAGCAGCCGACAGTGTATGTATGTCACTCCGGTTATTCCGAGCCTGAGATGGCGCCTGAGGGCGGCAGCAACCTGTTCATTCTGGCTAATGCGCCTTATCTAAGCCCGGCCTGCGATTGGAGTGAGGAGAGGGATGCGTACGGGGAGCGGGTGATGTCTGTACTGGAGAGCCACGGGGTGAGCGGGCTGTCGTCCGCAGATGTGCTGGAGCGGTATACCCCGCAGGATATCGCCCGCGATACGCTGGCGCATCAGGGGGCCATTTACGGGATATCCTCCAATACGGTGAAGCAGACCTTCTCCCGCCCGGGCAACCGATCCAGTGATGTTAAGGGACTGTGGTATGTAGGCGGAACCACGCATCCTGGCGGGGGAACACCTGTAGTTTCCTTGTCCGGCAGGCTGGTGGGCGAATATATTGCAAGCCATGTATGAAGAGTGAGCACCCCGCCAGCGTTCAACGGCCGAGCGGGGTTGTGCTATAGTTGTGCTATAATGGAAGGTAATTGTGGAGCGGGATATATGGCAAGTGGAGACAGTTGGGCCGCCCTTAGGGCGGCAATGGTTCTTGAATAACTCATAGAGTGACGTTGTTGCTGAATGTATGCTAAAAACAGCATACATAGTGCTCGCAGGCAGGCGTAAGGCCGAATGTATGTGGAAAACAGCATACATAGTACTCACAGGCAGGCGTTGTTATAGTTTGAGAATAGTGCAGCAGAAACGGAGGAAGACAGCATGAATGATATGCCGCGAAATGGTGTGCCGCAGAGTGCTGGGGAGCAGCCAGGAACAGGGCCCCAGCCACGGCAGGAGGCAGCAGGCTCAGGCCTTGCCGGACATAAATCTCTGCTGCCCGACTCCAGAACCGGAGAACGGAAGATTGAGCATGTACGGCTCTGCCTGAATGAAGATGTGGCCGGCAACGGAATTACAACCGGGTTCGAGCAGTACCGGTTCCGCCATAACGCGCTGCCAGAGCTGGATTACGATACCATCTCACTGGGCACTGAATTCTTAGGCCGTACGCTGCGTACCCCGCTGCTGATCAGCTCCATGACCGGGGGGAGTGCGGCTACAGGGAAGATTAATGAGCGGCTGGCCGAAGCGGCGGAGCGCAGGGGCTGGGCGCTGGGAGTTGGCTCGGTGCGCGCGGCTTTAGAACGCGCGGAGCTGGCGGCTACCTTCCATGTCCGGGCCAACGCACCCACGATTCCGGTCATTGCCAATGTCGGAGCGGTCCAGCTCGCCTACGGCTTCGGGGTAGAAGAATGCCGCAGGGCAGTTGAGATTGCCGGAGCGGACTGGCTGGTTCTCCATCTGAACGGGCTGCAGGAGGTATTCCAGCCCGAGGGTGACACTGGCTTCGGTTCCCTGTTGAAGCGGATAGAGGCATTATGCCGGACCCTTGAGATTCCAGTGGGGATCAAGGAGGTCGGGTGGGGGATTGACGGCGATACGGCCGCCCGGCTGTATCAGGCTGGCGCTGCCTTCATTGATGTCGCCGGAGCAGGCGGCACTTCCTGGAGCCAGGTGGAGAAGTTCCGCAGCATCGACCCGGTACGGCGTGCGGCAGCAGAGGCCTTCGCCGACTGGGGCATTCCCACGGCGGAGTGCATTGCCGAGGTCCGCGCGGTCTCCCCGCGCGGGGCATTGATTGGCAGCGGCGGACTGAAGCACGGCGTCGATGCCGCTAAGGCGCTGGCCCTTGGCGCTGATCTGGCGGGCTTCGGACGGGGGCTGCTGGGTCCGGCCGTCAGCTCCGAGGAGGCGCTGGATCAGGCGCTGGCCCAGGTAGAGCTGGAGCTGCGGACGGTGATGTTCGGCATCGGTGCGCCGGATCTTGCCGCGCTGCGCGGAACGCCGCGTATGGTCCGGCGTTGACGCCAGGCTTGCTTTTATAATCAGACCGAAGGAAGGTATCCAAATGACGATTACATTGGTCCCGATGGACGAATCAGCGTTTCAGTCGTTCTTGAACCAATCTACCCAAGATTATGCAGAAGAGAAAATACAAGCCGGAGCCTGGGATGCAGATACGGCGTTGACGCAGGCCCAAGAAGCAATGAATCGCTACCTGCCGCAAGGCCTCAATACGGCGGGAGCTTATTTCTATTCGGTAGTAGAGGACGCTTCGGGGACTCAAGCCGGTTATATCTGGTTCAACGTGACCGAGAACCGCGGGGTGCGGGAGGCGTTCATTTATGACATTTATATCTTTGAGCCGTTCCAGGGCCGGGGCTATGGTAAACAGACACTGCTGCTGCTGGATGAAGAAGCTAAGAAGCTGAAGGCGGCCAAGATCGGCCTGCATGTCTTCGGGCATAACGAACGCGCCTTCGGGCTATATAAGAAAATGGGCTTCCAGGTTACAGACATCACAATGTCCAAAACACTATAGGCCGCAGGCGGAAAGTAGCACCAGGAAGGCATAAGGTTCTGCATAGCACCTGCTGAAGTAACTGGACTCCTCAAGGAGTCTTTTTGCATAAGGGGCAGTGTTCGGGAGTAAGTGCGACGGTGTGTGAGCTAAGGATTCACGGAAAAACGAACAAAATGGGACTGGTGCAACGTGTAGTCGAAATGTAGTCGAAAAACCGACTACAATTGGAGTGGACGCGCCCCCGTAGGCTGAATGTAATCGAAAAACCGACTACAATTAGACTGGACGCGCCGTGTAGGCTGGATGTAGTCGAAAAACTGATTACAATTGGAGCGGAAGCGCCGTGTAGGCTGAATGTAGTCGAAAAACAGATCACAACGGGCAGAGCCAAGTAAATATTTTTTACCCGGTAAGATGAGTTTGGCCGCCCGCCCTTGACATCCGCTGTTGCTGGAGAATTTGTTCTAATATATAATGGTTTGAGATCAGTTCGGTATTCATGCGGTGATCAAACCAACCGAAAATAGGAGTTGTCATATAAATGGCTTTGAAAGCAGGTATCGTTGGACTTCCCAACGTAGGCAAATCGACATTATTCAATGCAATCACACAAGCGGGCGCAGAATCCGCCAACTATCCGTTCTGCACCATCGACCCGAACGTCGGGGTTGTAGAAGTACCGGACGAACGTCTGGATAAGCTGGTGGAGCTGGTACAGCCGAACAAGACGGTTCCGACCGCTTTTGAATTCGTCGATATTGCCGGACTGGTGCGCGGCGCGAGCAAGGGCGAAGGCCTGGGCAACAAGTTCCTGGCCCATATCCGCGAGGTGGATGCCATTGTTCATGTGGTGCGCTGCTTCGTCGATGAGAACGTGACCCACGTAGACGGCAAGGTAAATCCGATCAGCGACATCCAGACGATTAACCTGGAGCTGATTCTGGCTGACCTGGAGAGCGTGGAGAAGCGGATTGAGCGTTCCCGCAAAAATATTAAGGGCGGCGACAAGAAATACGCCCAGGAAGTAGAAGTACTGGAGCGTGTGAAGGAAGCTTTGTATCTGGATCAGCCTGCCCGCAGTCTGGAGCTGTCCGACGATGAGCGCTCGATCGTGCGTGATCTTCACCTGCTCACTCTGAAGCCGGTGCTGTATGCGGCGAATGTGGGCGAGGACGAGGTGGCGACTGCCGAGGAGAATCCTTATGTGCAGCAGGTCCGTGAATTCGCAGCAGCCGAGAATGCTGAAGTCGTGCCGATCAGCGCGAAGGTGGAAGCGGAGATTGCAGAGCTGGAAGGTGAAGACAAGGAGATGTTCCTGGAGGAGCTGGGTCTGCAGGAATCCGGGCTTAACCGTCTGATCAAAGCGGCATACAAGCTGCTGGGCTTGTACACTTATTTCACTGCGGGCGTTCAAGAGGTTCGTGCCTGGACCATCCGTAAGGGCACCAAGGCCCCTGGAGCAGCAGGCGTCATTCATACGGACTTCGAGCGCGGTTTTATCCGGGCGGAGGTTGTAGCTTACACCGATCTGGTGGCGGCAGGTTCAATGAACGGTGCCAAGGAACGCGGGCAGCTGCGTCTGGAAGGTAAGGAATATCTGGTGCAGGACGGCGACGTTATGCATTTCCGGTTCAACGTATAGATACTTTTCGCTTGTTATAGAGAGGCCATTCAGGAGTAGAGGTTTGCTTGCTGGATGGTCTCTTTGCGTCATCTGAATCTTTTTCAAAAGATTTCCCCATCCCCCCGCTTGTAGTGTAGCCAATTGAGGCTTGTGGTGGTATAATATAAAGTCGTATATCTACTTCAGTTGTAGCAACAATTTAAAGTAATATTGAACGAAGAATTTGAATCAGGAGAGGTGAATTCCCTTGTTGGACCGATTGCAATCCCTGGCGGACCGCTATGAGAAACTCAGTGAACTGCTATGTGACCCGGATGTTGCAAGCGACAGTAAGAAACTGAGGGACTATTCCAAAGAACAATCCGACTTGCAGCCCGCCTTCGAGGCGTATAGCGAATATAAGAACGTAATGGAAGAGCTCGAAGCTGCGAAGATGATGCAGGCCGAGAAGCTTGATGATGAAATGAAAGAAATGGTCAAGATGGAGATCGAGGAGCTGTCCGAGCGTCAGACCGTTCTTGAGGAGAAGATTCGTCTGCTCCTGCTGCCTAAGGACCCTAATGACGACAAGAACGTAATCGTGGAAATCCGCGGCGCAGCCGGCGGGGATGAAGCGGCCTTGTTCGCCTCTGACCTCTACCGGATGTATACCCGTTATGCCGATACCCAGGGATGGCGCGTAGAGCTGATGGATGTGAACACGAATGATCTCGGCGGCTTCAAGGAAGTGATCTTCCAAATTACCGGGCGCGGCGCTTACAGCAAAATGAAATTCGAAAGCGGCGCACACCGTGTGCAGCGCATCCCTACCACAGAATCCGGCGGACGTATCCATACCTCTACCTCTACGGTTGCTGTAATGCCGGAAGCGGAAGATTTCGAAATCGAAATTCATGATAAGGATATCCGTGTCGATACCTTCTGTTCGAGCGGCGCGGGCGGACAGTCCGTTAACACGACCAAATCAGCAGTACGTGTAACCCATGTACCTACGGGGATCGTGGCTACCTGTCAGGACGGCAAGTCCCAGAACTCCAACAAGGATAAGGCGCTGAAGGTGCTGCGTACCCGGATCTCGGATCTGAAGCGTCAGGAAGAGGAAGCGAAGTATTCCGGAGAACGTAAAAGCAAGGTGGGAACCGGTGACCGCAGTGAGCGTATCCGTACCTACAACTTCCCGCAGAGCCGTGTGACGGATCACCGGATCGGCTTAACCCTCCACCGTCTGGACCAGGTGATGAACGGGGATATTACCGAGATTATCTCGGCATTGTCGATTGCGGAACAAGCAGAATTGATGGAAAAAGGAGAATAATGCTTTGAAACACGACCCTTACGTCATGTCGGAAGTGCAAAGCATCCGGGAAGCCTTTGCGGAGGCTTCTTCTTTTTTGGCCGGGCACGGCCTAACGGAGCCGCAGCGCAGCAGCCAGCTCCTGCTGGAGCATGTGCTGGGCTTGTCCGGGGCGGCTTATTATATGGCGCTGGCTGATCCGTTCCCGCCGGCATGCAAGGCCGAATGGGAAGCAATGGTGACCCGCCGGGCGGCGGGAGAACCGGTGCAATACATCATCGGCGAGCAGGAATTCTACGGCCGGGCCTTCGAGGTCACGCCCGATGTGCTGATCCCCCGCCCGGAGACGGAGCTGCTCGTCGAGGCGATTCTGAAGTACGGCGCGGAGCTGTGGCCGGACGGGCTGGCGGGGGGGGGGGGGGGGGGGG
>NZ_ASPS01000002.1:0-146791 GCF_000517865.1 Paenibacillus sp. FSL R7-269 | reverse complement strand
GCCCGAGTCCCGCGCCCGCCCTCGCCACCCGCCCCGGTCCCGCCACCGCCACTCGTCCATTCCCGCGCCCGCCGTGCCACCCGTGTCACCCTGCCCAGTCTCGCCCCTGCCGTGCCAACCGTGACACCGCCGATTCCCGCCTACGCCGCACCTATCTCTTGCCGCCCATCCCATTGACCATCGCCGCACCATCCGCCCCTGCCCCAGCTCAGTAACATCCTCCCCTTTCAATAGTTGATTTGCCTATCCCGGCCGCTGGGACGTTCCCTCTATAATCAAGGTACAGATTCTAAGGGGGGCCGTTATATGAAACAGAAAAAAATACATGCCTACGTCTTTGTATTTCCCAGCTTGTTCCTGACCCTGGTGTTCGGCATTTATCCTCTGCTATGGGCCTTGCGTTATATGTTCTATGACTATCAAGGGTTTGGGACGCCTGTATTTATCGGCCTCGATAACTTCGGGCGGGTGCTGCGCGACCATCAGTTCTGGTCCTCTGTCAGCAATACCGGGATCTATGCACTCGGTAAGCTCGTGGTGACGATTCCGATGTCGCTGCTGCTGGCGATTATCCTGAACCGCAAAATGAAGGGGCGTTCCTTCCTGCGGGCGATTTATTATCTGCCTACCATCTTCAGCGCCTCGGTTATGGCGATTGTCTTCTTCATCATTTTCAACTCTTATAACGGCATCTTGAATCAGCTGCTAATCCGCTTCCACATCATCAGCGAGCCGATTGGCTGGCTCAGCGCCGACCATGCGATGATGACCACTATCATTATTGCTATCTGGGGTGCGGTTGGTAACTATATGCTGCTGTTCCTCGCAGGACTCCAAGGCATTCCGAATGATCTATATGAAGCGGCCTCGCTGGATGGGGCGAATGAATTCCAGAAGCTGAAGAATGTGACCATCCCGCTGCTGGGACCGGTGATGCAGATGATTATCATGCTGGCGATTACCATCTCGCTGAAGGGCTATGAGAGCATCATGGTGCTTACCGAAGGCGGGCCGTATGGCAAAACAGAAGTCATGTACCTGTACCTGTTCAAGCTCCTATTCCCGGTATCGGCGGAAGCACAGTCCATCCAGCAGCTCGGCTACGGCAGCGCAGTCGGCTTCACCACTGCGGTCATTGTGGGCGGTGTGACGCTGGTCTACTTCCGGATCTCCAAGAAATTAAACGATGTGTACTAGAACCGACAGGAGGAGAGCAGAATGAATAACACTCATACCCGTTCCGACATTTCCCCGCTGCTGACCCGCTCACTCGGCAAGGCTGTGCTCTGGATCTTTCTGATTGCGGCCGCCCTGCTGGCCTTGTTCCCGATCATCATGGTCGTGCTGGGCTCGTTCAAGACGAATCAGGAGCTGACCGGCAGTGCAACCATTTGGCCGTCAAGCTGGCATTTCTCGAACTATCTGGAAGCGTGGAAGAACGCCAACTTCTCCCGCTATACGCTGAACAGTATATTTGTAAGCGTGGTCACCACTGTCGGCACTTTGCTGGTGGCTTCAATGTCCGCCTATGCGGTAAACCGGGTTTCTTTTATCGGCAAAAAAGCGTACTCCCTGCTCATGGCCTCAACGCTGTTCATCTCCATCGGCGCCGTGGTGCTGCGTCCGCAATTTGACCTGATGGTGATGCTCGGCCTGAACAAGACGCTCTGGGGCGTCATTATTATCCTGATCAGCGCCCATGCCACCTGTTATTTCATCTTAATCGGCTTCTTCCAGAGCATTCCGCGCGACCTGGACGAAGCGGCGATGATCGATGGCTGCAACTTCTACTCTGTCTACCTGCGTATCATCCTGCCGATGCTGCGGCCTGCGCTGGCGGTTGCCGGGCTGGGGGCGTTCCAGGGGTCATGGAATGAATATATTCTGCCGCTGGTCTTCACGATGAGCAATCCTAAGCTTCAGACGCTTCCAGTTGGGCTGGCGAATCTGCGCTACGGAATCGGAGCGGCGTCAGAGGTACAGCTGATGATGGCCGGCGCGTGCCTGTCCATTTTGCCGCTGCTGGTGGTCTATGTGTTCGCCAACAAATCCTTCATGCAGGTGACGCTCGGCGCAGTCAAAGGTTAGTCCCGGAAAGAGTAGTGTTCCGCCCGCACTGTTGTTACAATGGGTTGCAAGGAGTGGTTCACGGATGAAACTCGGTTTCTACAAGCAGTCTTTGAAGAAAAGAATTCAGGTGCTGTACATCTTCCTCGCCATTCTCTGCATCAGTGTAACCGGGGTCGGCTCGTATCTCTTTGCGGAGCGCAGCATTCAGGGCAGTGCACTTGAGCTGAAGCAAGGTATTCTGAACAAATCCGTTCAGGTGATGGACGAGCACCTCCGGCATATCGTTGTCTCTTCCTATTCCCTTATGCTGGGTGAGAGCTTCGGCCAGGCGATGAAGGATGTCAGCAACAATAATACCTCTCATTATTATCAGAATCTGTCGCTGCTGCAGACTTCTTTTGACCAGCTTAAGCTGGTGGAGCCGTTGATCGATGCGACCTATCTCAGTACGCCGATTGGCGATTTTTACTCCACTAAGGATTTCCCCGACAGGAAGACCAACTTTATGGAGAAGTATGGCAGCTATCTGGAGCGGCCGGGCTGGAATACCCTGTGGCTGGGGGCCCATCAGAGCGAGCTGTTTCAGTCGAAGGGCCGGGTGCTCTCGCTGCTGCTGAAGCCTACGGTGATTGACAATCATAATTTCCCGAACGTCTATATGGTTGTGAACATGAAGGAGGAGGCGATGAGGTCTATCCTGGAGCAGGATCTGATGAATAATCAGGTTCAGCTCTTTTTGCTGCAAAAAGATGGATCGATGGTCATCCGGCCGGAGACGCAGACCTACGCGTTCAATACGGAGCACAATTTCGTCAGCCGTTTCAACCAAGGGACGGCAGGCGATTTCAACTATATCAATGCCAAAGGCGAGGAGCTGCTCGTCAATTACAGCACGTTGTCGATGAATGAGGACTGGGTCATGGTCAGTATTCAGTCCAAAGCAGACCTGCTGAAACCGCTGAACCAGATCCGTTGGCTGATCTTCTGGATTATGCTGATCTGTACCCTGGTGGCGCTGGCCTTGTCCAACCTGCTCGCCTCTGCACTGCTGAAGCCGCTCAACAAGCTGCAGCGTCTGATGGTGGAGGTGGAATATAACGACCTGGATGTGCGGTTTCAGAGCCGGTATGAGGATGAGGTGAGCGCCGTCGGCCATAAGTTCAACCGGATGCTGGACCAGATTCAGGTTCTGATTCAGGAGGTACGGACCTCGGAGCAGGAGAAGCGCAAGTCGGAGGTCAAGGCGTTACAGGCGCAGGTGGACCCTCATTTCTTATACAATACGCTGAATACGATCTTCTGGAAAAGCGAGAATGGCGAGAAAAGCGATGTCAGCGAGATGATTGTGGCCTTGTCGCTCCTGTTCCGCCTGGGGCTGAACAACGGGAACGATATTACGACCCTCCAGCAGGAGGTCCAGCATGTCCGGCAGTATTTGCAGCTCCAGCAGAAGTGCTATGAGAATCTGTTCACCTATACGATTGAGGTGGAGGATGATGCCTATCTGTCCGTCCGGATGTTGAAGATTCTGCTTCAGCCGCTGGTGGAAAATTCAATCCTGCACGGCTTCCGCGACAAAGCGGAGCTAGGCAGGATTGAGATCCGCATCTACCGCTCTGCCGGATTCCTGATCCTGCGGGTCACGGACAACGGCTGCGGCATGGATGCCGCTGCGCTTGCGAATGCGGTAAATGGCACCGAAGCAGAGCGCAGGGGGTATGCCTTGTCCAACCTGCGAAGCAGGCTCAGCCTGCATTACGGTGAATCCGCATCGATTGCCTTCAGCAGCATTCCCGATATTGCTACAACTGTAACCGTCACGATACCGATCCTCTAGGAGGCTGCCATGAACCCATTGACCCTGTGCGTAATGGATGATATTCAGACTGTCGTCAAAGGAATTGCTTCAACGATCCCGTGGGCGGATCATGGAATCGAGGTAGCGGGGACCGCCGGCAATGGCGAGCAGGGCTGGGAGCTGCTGCTGGAGAAGGACCCCGACATCGTTATCAGCGATATCCGTATGCCGAAGCTCAGCGGTCTTGAGCTCATGAAACGGGCTGCCGAAGCGAAGCTGCGGGCCAAATTTATATTCATCAGCGGGTATTCGGATTTCAGTTATGCGCAAGAGGCGATTAAGCTGGGTGCCTCCAACTATTTGCTGAAGCCGTTCACCCAGCCGGAGATTGTGGACGCTGTGCTGAAGGTGAAGCAGACTATTCAAGAAGAGCGGACGAGAGCAGAGCAGATACAGCAAATGGAGCAGAAGATGGTAGCCAGCCATTCGCAGCTGCGCCAGGATTATCTTACCGCTCTGCTGCGCCAGGAGACCCATATCAGCCTGAGTGACAGCCGCTGGCAGGAGCTGGGCATCGACCTGGATGCCGGCAATCTGCTGGT
Organism: Paenibacillus sp. FSL R7-269; assembly: GCF_000517865.1. Classification (NCBI taxonomy): domain Bacteria; kingdom Bacillati; phylum Bacillota; class Bacilli; order Caryophanales; family Paenibacillaceae; genus Paenibacillus; species Paenibacillus sp. FSL R7-269. The sequence goes on along the minus strand of NZ_ASPS01000002.1, from coordinate 142,321 downwards.
GATGGCTATTGAGCTGGACTGTTATACCGAATACGGGTACACCCTGCATCTGGATGACAGTGAAATCATTCCCTTTGCGATCAAGAACATCCTGGACGAGACGCTGAAAATGCACACGCGCGGCGTTGTACTGCGCGAGAGCAGACAGCGGCTGGCTGCGATCTTTAATCCGCCGGACGCCATGGATACGGCAGCGCTGCTGGAGCTGTGCCGTGAGAATGTGGAGAAATACAGCAAGAATACCGTTTCGATCGGCCTTGGCACAGCGGCACGGGGACCGCGTGAGATCCGGGCCTCCTTTGTGCATGCGGCCAAAGCGCTGGCCTACCGCTTTTACAGTGAGGGGAATTGTATCTTCCGCTTCACGGAGCTTGACCCGGAGAACCGCGCAGCCCCGGACTATCCTGAGGAGAAGGTGAAGGAGCTGTTGTACGCGCTCAAATCCGGCAATGAGGAAGGCTGCCATGAGATCATCGGTGATATCTTCCGGCAATGGACCCTCTCCGGCAGATATCCTGACCCGCTGTCGATGGTCCGGCTGTTGTCCGGGTTGACCTTTGCCATGTACCGCGCGTTCTGTGATGAAATCACGGAGGAGGAGCGCATACAGCTGGAGGCTGACCTGACGGCGCTGGAGGAGAACCGTTCTTTAACCTTTGGCGGCTGGAAAAGCTATATCAATCACTTCGCCAGCATGGGCTGTGAATTCGTCGATAGCAAGCAGTTCCGCGATGTAACACAGTCCATTAACCGGTCCAGAGAGTATATCCGGCTGCATCTGGAGGAGAATCTGACCCTGAACAGCTGCGCGCAGGCTGTCCATCTGAGCCCGAGCTATTTCGCAGGCGCCTTCAAGAAGGAGACCGGCATGACACTGATTCAGTATATTACCAAGCTGCGGATGGAGCGGGCGAAGGAGCTGCTGATTGCCGGGGCGCAGGTACAGGAGATTTCCTTGATGCTCGGCTATGAGGACCGCCCTTATTTTAGCGGCCTGTTCAAAAAATACTGCGGACTTACGCCCACAGCGTTCCGGCAGAAATACCTGAAATAAGCAGGAGCTGAAGGAACAGGGACAAGCATTTTTTCCCCCTTATAAAGTTAGAATGTCCCTCACCCCACTGAAAGCGGAACCATTATGATTACGTTAACAGATAGCCGATTACAGGCTGTCAGGACAAGCACAAGGGGGCATAACGATGGATAAAAAATGGGTTGTTGCAACAATGAGTACAGTGCTGGCACTGAGTCTGGCCGGCTGCGCTGCCGACAGCAATAAGGAGCCCGCGGCAAGTAACAGCAAACCGGCGGACACCAAGGGAGACAACGGAGCAGCAAGCGGCGGCAAAACCAAAATTATCTACTGGACACCCGACCGTCACGACGCCGACTTCATGAAATCAAAGGTTGATGAGTTCAACAAGACGAACAAGGATAACATCGAAGTGGAAATGACTGTGATGGGGGATAACTATCCGCAGGCGGTAGATATCGCTTTTGCGAGTAAGCAGGCTCCTGATGTGCTTCAGATCAACGACTTCCAGACCTATTACAAAAAAGGCTACATGGCCCCGATCAATGACTATATGAGCAGCGAGATGAAGGAGACCTTCAAGGACAGCCTGCTGGAGAACAAGAACACCGTTGACGGCAAGACCTATACCCTGCCCAATACCGGACAGATCTGGAGACTGATCTATAATAAAGATATCTTCAAGCAAGCCGGCATTGAGAATCCGCCGAAAACACTGGACGAGATGGTTGCTGCCGCCAAAAAGATTACCGAAACCGGCAAAAAGGACGGCGTATACGGCTTCGCCAGCCCGTTCAAGAGCTCAAGCGGCTTCTGGCGTGCATCCAATACTGTAGCAGGCGCGAGCAACAATACCGGTATTGACGGCTACAATTACAAGACCGGCCAATTCGACTTCAGCATGTACAAGGATATTGCGCTGGCCCTGCGTCAGATGAACGAAGACGGCAGTATGCTGCCGGGCGTAGAGAGCCTGGATATCGATCCGCTGCGTGCGCAGTTCGCCCAAGGCAAAATAGGCATGTACATTAACCACTCCGCAGAGCCCGGCGTCTACAAAGACCAGTTCCCGACCACCGCTAATTGGGCTGCCGTTGCTGTACCGACTACGGACGGAACGATAAAGGGCGCATCGCAGATCATCGGCGGCTCCTACATCGGCATCAGTGCGGACAGCACGCACAAGGAAGCAGCGTGGAAGTTCATGGAGTATGTGTACAGCGACAGCCTGCAGAGCGAATATTATGAAAAAGGCTACGGCATCTCGCTGATCCCTACGGTTATCAGCTCCGGCAAAAAACCAAGCATTCCCGGCATTGAAGGCTTCCTGCCGAAGCGCTATGACGCGATTTACCCGGCGAACCCGCTTACCATTACAGAAGGTTCACTGGAAGGCAGCAAATGGAGCGATGCGTTCTCGGCATTCGTCTTCACCGGCGGCGATGTGGACAGTATTATCAAAGACCTGGATACCCGGTATAATGCTTCATTAGAGAAAGCAAGAGCCTCCGGCGCAACGGATATTGTAGCCGATCCAAGCTTTGACGCATCGAAGCTGCAGGGGAAATTATCCACCGAAGAATAAGAGCTTACAGGTGGCGGCCGATACATGATGGTTCGGCCGCTTTTTTTATCAATAGAGAGGGGCAGATCCGAAATGATTATAGAGAATAGCGAAGCCGCAAAGACGGTTCTGAATGAGAGTTCGTCCCGCACCCTGCTTGCAAAGGGAGGCTCGATGATGATGGTGGAGGTTACCTTCGCTGCAGGCGGCATCGGGGAGGTTCATTCCCATGATGCGCATGAGCAGATCAGCTATATTGTGAAGGGCAGCTTTGAGGTCAAGGTCGGGGAGGAGAAGCGTATTCTGAAGGCGGGCGACAGCTTCTATGCCGGCTATAATGTTCCGCATGGTGTGAAGGCGCTGGAGGATTCCGTGATTCTGGATGTGTTCAATCCGTTCCGTGAGGATTTCTTGGAGAAGCAGGAATGAAGGATTATTATCTGAGTACACCTGAGCTGCGCAGTGCTGCCGCTTATTATGCCCGCCATTTCCCCATCGAGGCGCAGAACTCGGTCCAGATTGCCGAACATGCTGTGGACAATGAATTCATTATTCCTTATACCGGCGATCTGAGCCGCTGGATTCCGCTGGGCAAGCCGGTGGCGGACTGGCTGCATAATCCTACGAACGACCCCGAATTCACCTGGGGCATCAACCGCCACTGGCATATGCTGGATCTGGGCAAGGCCTATCTGATGAATGGCAAGCCGGAATACGTTACGGCCTTTATGCAGCATTTCCGCAGCTGGCGCGGGCAGAACCCGGTTCCTGTGATCCCGTCATATGAGGAGGCGGTATTCTTCCAGAAGCCGGGTCCATGGCGTCTGCTGGAGACCGGCCTGCGCGTGCAGTCCTGGATCTCTGCGTATAAATATATGGAGGACAGCCCGCTGCTGGACGGATGTTTCCGCAGCGAACTGCTGGAGGGGCTTGCGGAACATGCTGAATTCCTGACCCGTTACCTCGGCAGCACGGAGATCAATCATGCGATTATGCATATGCAGGGCCTATACATGATTGCTGTCTTCCATCACGGGCATCCGTGCGCACCGTATTGGCGGCAGCTGGCCGGGGAGCGCCTGGAGCTGTGCCTTTTGCATCAGGTCGGACCGGAAGGGATTCAGATTGAGCTGACCACCCATTATCATGATGCGGCCATCGAGATGTTCGGGACGCCTTATCTGCTGGGCGCTTTGTCCGGCCACCCGTTCTCTGCCTGGTACGGCGGACAGCTCCGCAAGATGGCCGCGTTCACCGAAGCGCTGGTCCGCCCGGATGACCAGTCCACCGGGATCGGCGATTCCGACTGGATCAGCAGCGGCCGGCAGCGGCTGACACTGCTGGGTGCCATTCTGAAGGATGATGCGCTGATTGGACGCGGCACAGGTAATGCAGAATGCCTCTGGCTGCTGGGAGCCGAGGCATATGAGCGGTGTGTGCAGCTTCAGGCGGAGTCTGCGCCTTCGGTGAACAGCGTGGCTTTTGTGCAGACCGGATATTATGTGATGCGGGACCCGCAGCAGTATCTGTTCTTCGATGCCGCAGAGATGGGCGGAGCGCACGGTCATGCGGATGCGCTGAATCTGGAGTGGATGTGGAAAGGGCAATTGCTCTTCACGGATACCGGCCGGTACACCTACGAGGAAGGGGAGTGGCGCCGTTATTTCAAAAGTACCCGCGCGCACAACACCATCACCGTAGGCGGGTTGGATCAGACGCCGTATATCTCCACCCAGCAATGGGGCGAGCCTGTTGCTAAGGCCAGCACCTTCCGCTGGGAGAGCAACAGCCGTTACCATTTCATTGATGCCGCGCATGACGGATACATCCGTCTTCCCGGTCCGGTCATGCACCGGCGCTGGGTGCTGCTGGGCGTGGAGGTGCCGCTGCTGCTGATTGCCGACTGGCTGGAGGCGGATGGCGAACATGAGCTGGAGCAGCGGTTCCATCTGCACCCGGAGGCGGTGCTGGAGCTGTCTTCCGAAGCCGGAGCGGCTGGAGAAGCAATGACCGGAGCCAGAGAACCCGAAGTCGCAGCCGCACAGCCTACAGTAACCGTGGTCTATCCCGGCTCTACAGTGAAGCTGAATATGAGCTGGATGACCAGCGGCCTGATGGATGAACAGTTCACGGTTAGTAAGGAGCAGGGCTGGGTATCGGAGGTCTACGGCTCCAAATCGGAGATTCCGGTAGTAGAGGGCCGGGCGGCCTGGGCCGGCAAGGCTGGAATTCTGACGCTGTGTCTGCCCGAAGATGCGGCGGACGGCAGCGGTCCGCTGCACGTGAGCACCTGCGTGGTGGATGCGGAGCGGCGGCGGGTCGAGCTGTCCTATGTATACGGTGATGCGATCGGCACGATCGTAATCGGTACGGACACCCTGGGCTGGACGGAGCGGAAGGAATAAGGGTCTAGTTGTTAGCCTTGAAACTAATTTACATGAGTTTATGCAGACTTTTCCGTCCGCCGTTTGCGCGGCTCCGGGAGAGTCTTTTATTTTGCAAACAATGGCAAACGTACGTTCTGGAGCGTGTGGTGGAGGTATGCTATACTATTGAGACGAGAAGTTTCATAGATTCTGGTGTCATAGAGTGCCAGGGTTCAACGGAAGGAGTCTGCTGAAATGACGGTTAACTTCATCATCGGCCGCTCGGGCAGCGGCAAGACGACTACAATATGGGAGCGGGTATCCTCCAGGCTGAAGGCAGAGCCGCTGGGAGCCCCGATCATTATACTTGTTCCCGAACAGGGATCGTTCGGAGCGGAACGGGGACTGCTGGCGGCGGGCGGCGTGAAGGGAAGTCTGCGCGCCCAGACGCTCAGCTTCTCGCGGCTTGCCTACCGGGTGAAGCAGGAGACCGGCGGCAGCGCGAGTCTGCCCATCAGTGAAGAAGGCAAGAAGATGCTGATCTACAAGATTATCAGCAAACGCAAGGAGGAGCTGAAGCTGTTCGGCGCTTCCTCGGACCGGCCGGGATTTGTAGAGCGGCTAAGCAGTCTGCACACGGAGCTTAAGCGCTGCTGTCTTGGAGCCGGAGACCTGGAGGAGCAGATCGGCAGAATGCGGGATGCCACGCTGGGCAGCCCTATTCTGGCCGGGAAGCTGGATGATCTGCATCTCGTCTTCAGCGAGCTGGACCAGGAGATGTCACAGCTCTATATAGATGAAGAGGATAGACTGGCCGAACTGGCTGAGCATATTGCGGACTCTGCCTATATCCGCGGCGCCGAGATCTGGGTGGACGGCTTCCACGGCTTCAGCAACCAGGAATTTGTCGTCTTACGTGAGCTGATGCAGTACGCGGACACAATGACTATTGCGCTCACAGTGGACCGGATCTATCCGGCGGGCGTTGCCCCGCATGAGCTGGATCTGTTCCATCCGGCGGTGGTTACTTATATTAAGCTGCGGGGAATAGCGGAGGAGATGGGACTTACCGTATGGGATGAGCTGCTGGCTCCGCCCGTCCTCCCAAGGTTCAAGGACGCTCCCGTACTCGCCCATCTGGAGCGCGGATTACAGCGCCGGCATCCCTGGGCAGGACCGGCTGAACAGGTGAAGGAAGCCATCAGCATCCGGGCTGCGGCTTCACGCCGCACCGAGGTGGAGGGCGTGCTGCGGGAGATGCAGGCCCTGGCCAGAGAATCGGGAGCCAAATACGGGGAAATGGCAGTATTCATGCGCAATATGGCCGATTATGAGCCGCTGATTGCTCCGTTATTTCAGGACTTCGGCGTTCCGTTCTTCCTGGACCAGAAGCTCAGTGAGCTGCATCATCCGCTGGTGGAATTCATCCGCTCCGCCCTGGATGTCGTCCGCCGCCGCTGGCGTTATGAAGATGTGTTCCGCTGCGTGAAGACAGAGCTGCTGCTGCCGCTGGACGGAAGCATTACCCGCACTCATATGGATGAGCTGGAGAATTACGTGCTGGCCTGCGGCATTCACGGCTACCGCTGGACGGACGGGCGATCCTGGAAGGGGATTCCCCGCCTGTCGCTGGAGGGAAGTGAGGCTGTAGATGAAGCCATGCTATCCAGAATGGAAGCCTGCCGGAGTGCGATTACAGGACCGCTGCAGGCGTTTGAGAAGAGAATCAAAGCCAGCCGCAGCGGCCTGGAGCTATGCCGGGCGGTATATCTGCTGCTGGAGGATACGGAAGCGGCACGCAAGCTTGAAGGGATGGGAGCGGAGTCTCTGAAGCAAGGCCGTCCGGAGGCCGCACGGGAGCATAGCCAGCTCTGGGGCGCTGTTCTGGGTCTGCTGGACCAGATTGCTGAGATGATGGGCAAAGAACGGATAGAATTCAGCCTGTTCGCCGGGGTGCTGGAGACCGGTCTGGCAGAGCTTAAGATGGGGCTCGTGCCGCCCGCACTTGACCAGGTGCTGGTAGGTACGATGGACCGTACCCGGGTGTCGGGGGTGAAGTACGCCTTCCTGCTCGGTTTCAACGAAGGAGTGGTTCCGGCGCAGTTCAAGGAAGACGGAATTCTTTCCGAGGGGGAGCGCCTCCTGCTGGAGAAGTCTGGTATGGAGCTTGCGCCGGGCTCATCCCGGAAGCTGCTGGATGAGCGCTTCCTGATCTACAATGCGCTTACGACGGCCAGCAGGAAGCTGTGGATCAGCTATGCTGTGGCTGACGATGAGGGCAAGGCGCTGCTGCCTTCGGAGGTCATCCGCCAGCTGCAGGGAATGTTCCCGCATATGTTGGATGAACAATTCCTCTCCGGCTTCCCGCAGAGCGGCAATGACGACGACGCTGTCCATATGGACTTCATCGGCCATCCTGAGCAGACGCTCCGCATGCTGCTGCTTCAGCTCCGCCAGTGGCGTCAAGGAGCAGAGATACCCGGCATGTGGTGGGAGGTCTATAACTGGTTTGCAGCGGAGCAGGGCGCAGACAAGCCTGCGGGTGAACAGGCAGCGGAATACCGCCATGCGGATCTGTCCATGAAGCTGAAGCTGGAGCGGTTGCTCAGCTCGCTGTTCTACCGCAATGAAGGCATACGGCTGAAGAAGGAGACAAGCCTGCGCCTGTATGGCGGTTCCACGCTGCGCGGCAGCGTGTCACGGATGGAACGGTTTGTCGCTTGCTCCTTCTCCCATTTCGCCTCCTACGGGCTGAGGCTGAAGGAGCGCCAGCTCTACAAGCTCCAAGCCCCGGATATCGGGCAACTCTTTCATGCGGCCCTCAGTGAGATGGCGAAGCGGCTGCAGGAGCAAGGCCGCAGCTGGGGCAGCATGACTGCGGAGGAATGCCGCACGGAAGCGGGGAAAACCGTAGACAAGCTGTCTCCGCTGTTACAGGGAGAGATTCTGATGAGCAGCAAGCGCTACGGCTATATTTCTCGCAAGCTGAAGAATATTGTCGGCCGCGCTTCGGTCATCCTCGGGGAGCATTCGCGGCGCGGGAGCTTCGAGCCGGTCGGGCTGGAGCTGGATTTCGGCCCGGGACAGGAGCTGCCTCCGCTGAGAATTACACTGCCGAACGGCTGTGTCATGGAGGTGGTCGGGCGGATTGACCGGGTGGATAAGGCTGAAGGGGAGCAGGGGATTCTGCTGCGGGTTATCGACTACAAATCAAGCCAGAAGGACCTCAAGCTGCATGAGGTCTACTATGGATTGTCGCTGCAGATGTTAACGTACCTTGATGTGCTGCTGACTTATTCCGAGCAATGGCTTGGCCAGGAAGCTCTGCCTGCCGGGGCGCTCTATTTCCACGTTCATGATCCGCTCCTGACCTCAGCCAACGGAATGAACCGGGAGCAGGCGGAGCAGGAGCTGATGAAGCGCTTCAAGATGAAGGGCTTGCTGACCGCCGACCGTGAGGTGGTCTCGCTGATGGATACCACACTCGACAAAGGGTATTCCTCTATTGTTCCGGTAGCGCTGAAGAGCGACGGCAGCTTCTACAGCAGCGCATCTGTAGCTACCCCAGAGCAGTGGGGGCAGCTGCGGTCCTCGGTGCGCAGCACGATCTCGGAGATCGGTACCAGCATTACGGAGGGGGATGTGGCAATACAGCCTTACCGCATCCAGCAGGAAACGGCTTGCACCTTCTGCTCCTTCCGTCCCGTCTGCCAGTTCGATGAGACGGTGGAAGGCAATAGCTATAACATTCTAAGTAAGCCGGGCAAAGAAGTGATCTGGGATCTGCTGTCCCGCAAAGGAGGAGAGAAGCTGTGAGCACAAGACCTATACCCGAGACGAAGCCGGAAGGCAGTCTGTGGAGTGACGACCAATGGCGCGCCATTGCCGAGAGCGGCAGCGATATTCTCGTGGCGGCGGCAGCCGGTTCCGGCAAAACTGCGGTTCTCGTCGAGCGGATTATCCGCAAGATCAGCAATGAGGAAGCTGGCTTCAGCGTGGACCGGCTGCTGGTGGCAACCTTCACCAAGGCTGCCGCCTCCGAGATGCGCCAGCGTATCCGGGAAGCGCTGGAGCGTAAGCTTGCGGAGGACAGTGAGGGCGGGAACGAATATCTGCGCCGCCAGCTTGCTCTCCTGGGCAGAGCCTCCATTACCACGCTGCATTCCTTCTGCCTTGAAGTAATCCGCCGGTATTACCAGATGATTCCGATTGATCCCGGCTTCCGTATCCTGAATGAGCATGAGGCGGAGATGATGCGCCAGGAGCTGCTGGAAGAGCTGCTGGAGGAGAAATACGGCGAGGTTGCCGAGGACGGGGAAGATACCCTGTTTGTGCAGCTCGCAGACTGGTTCAGCGGTGAACGAAGCGATGATGCAGTGCATTCGCTGATCCAGCGGCTGCATGATTTTGCGCGCAGCCATCCCTGGCCTGCGCAGTGGCTGCGGGATACCGCAGCAGACTTTGCGCTGCCGGATGCTGAGGCTCTGAGCCATACGCCTTGGGTGCAGAGCATTCTTGCCGAAGCCCGGCTTACGCTGAAGGGCGCGGTCAGCCAGCTGGAGCAGGGGCGTGAGATCGCGCTTCAGCCCGGAGGTCCGGCGCCTTATGCGGAGAATCTTGCTGCCGATCTGGAGATGGCGCAGGGCCTGCTGGACGCGGTGGACTCGCAGCCCTGGGCCGGATTGTATGATATCTTCATGGAGATCTCCTTCGGGAAGCTGAAGCCCTGCAAGAAGGATGCCACTGATCCGCTGCTTCAGGAGAGCGTGAAGGCGATCCGGGATCAGGTGAAGAAGAGCCTGCTCGAGCTGCAAAAATCCCTGTTCGGCCGTCCGGCGGAATCCTTCCTGGGGGAACTTCATACGGCGGCTCCGCTGATGCAGGAGCTGGCGGAGACCGTAATTGCGTTCGGCGAGCGCTACCGGCTGGAGAAGGCAGGCCGGGGGCTGGTGGACTTCAGTGATCTGGAGCATTACTGCCTGCAGATTCTGCGCCATAAGGACTCGCAGCCCGGGCGTTCTCTCCCGTCGGATGCGGCGATGGAGTACCGCAGCCAGTTCGACGAAGTGCTGCTGGATGAATATCAGGACACCAACAGTGTACAGGAGGAGATTGTCCGGCTGATCTCCCGGGAAGCCCCCGGCAACCGCTTCATGGTCGGGGATATGAAGCAGAGTATTTACCGGTTCCGCCTGGCGGAGCCGGGCCTGTTCCTGGACAAATACCGCAGGTTCAGTAATGGGCTGTCTTACGGAGACAGTGCAGGCAACAATCTGCATGACGGTGAGGCAGAGGGCCGGGCGGCTGGGACTGATCCGGGACAGGAGGAACGGGAAGATGGCCTGGTCATCGATCTGGCCCGCAATTTCCGCAGCAGGCTGGAAGTGGTGAATGCGGTGAATATGGTCTTCCGGCAGATCATGGACAGCAATGTCGCGGAGATCAGCTATGATGAGAGGGCAGAGCTGGTGTACGGAGCGAACTTCCCGGGAGCTGCGGAGAAAGGCCCGGATACTTATTTTGCGCCGGAGCTGCTGCTGATTGATAAGGGAGGCTCTGCCCCAGGGCCGGCGGACGAAGCAGCAGAGGGCGATGAGCTGCCCCTTCTGGAGCTGGAGGCTGCTGAGAGTGAGACTGCACAGCTGGAAGCCCGGGCTATTGCCCGGCGTATCTCGCAGATGACGGGAATGACCGGCGGTGAGCCGCTGCTGATCTATGATAAAGCACTGCGGATCATGCGTCCCGTAGTATACGGCGACATTGTCATTCTGCTGCGTTCGGCCCGGGTATGGACGCCGCTGATGATTGAGGAGCTGCGGGCTGAAGGGATTCCGGCGTACGGTGACCAGAACAAGGGGTATTTCCAGGCTACGGAGGTGGAGATTGCCCTCTCCCTGCTGCAGATTGTCGATAATCCCCGTCAGGACATTCCCCTAGCCGGAGTGCTGCGCTCACCGGTGGTGAATCTCCGGGAGGAGGAGCTGGCGAAGGTGCGGCTGTGCAGCAGAGGGACGTTCTACGATGCGCTGGTTGCGGCTTCTGAAGCAGGAGAGGCACTGCGGGACAATCCGCCGGATCTGTTCTGGGATGCCGCGCTGCTTGCGGGGCAGGATGCCGGTACCGGTGACACAGCCGGAGAGACAGCCGCTGCGTCAGAGCTTACGCCATCGTCAGCAAATGAGGGTGTACAGGAAGGTATAACTGACGGAACCGATGCTTCGGCGGCGCTGCGTGATATTCCTATTACGCTGCAGCGTAAGCTTAAGTCCTTCAGGGATAGGCTGGAGAACTGGAGAAATGCTGCCCGGCAAGGAAGCTTAAGCGAGCTGATCTGGAGGATCTACCGTGAGAGCGGGTATCTGGAGTGGGTCGGTGGGCTTCCCGGAGGCTTTCAGCGCCAGAACAATCTGAAGGCGCTGTATGACCGGGCTGTTCAATTCGAGAACGAGACCTCGGCCAGAGGACTGTTCCGCTTCCTGGTGTTCATCTCACGGCTGAGAGAGAACGGCGGCGATCTGGGGGTTGCCGGAGGAAGCAGCGAGGAGGCCGGGGGCGTCAGAATTATGACGATCCACAAGTCTAAGGGTCTGGAGTTCCCTGTTGTTTTCCTGGCAGGCATGGCCAAAATGTTCAACCGTCAGGACCTGCATTCTCCGTTCCTGATGCACAAGGAGCTTGGCTTCGGGCCGCGCTTCGTGGAGCGGGAGACCCGGGTCAGCTACCCGACACTGCCCTATCTGGCGATTAACCGCCGTTCGCGGCTGGAGCTGCTCGCTGAGGAGATGCGCGTGCTCTATGTCGGACTGACCCGTCCGCGTGACAAAATGATTCTGGTCGGCACGGTCAGGGATCTGCCGCGCACGGTTTCGGGCTGGGCAGCGATGCAGGGCCGCGAAGAGCTGCTGTTGGCGGATCACCTGCTGGCCCGGGGCCGCAGTTATCTGGATTGGGTGGGACCGGCGCTGATCCGCCACCCTGCCGCTGCTATTCTGCGCAAGCTGGCAGGCAGCGAGGGGCCAGTATCCACGGTGCTGCATGGCGATGAGTCGAACTGGAGTATTACGGTGACTGGAGCAGCGGAGCTTAGCCCGGGCGCTTTCCTTGCCGGGGACGGCGATCAGGACAAGAACGAACAACGTCGGGTCATTCTGGAGGCGCTCCACAGGGGCAGCGCGGTGTCAACACCTGAGACCCCGGCTACTGCACAGATTGCGGAGAGACTGGGCTGGACTTACCGGTACACGGCAGCCTCAAGCATCCCTGCTAAGACCTCGGTCACCGAGCTCAAGGGATTATTATCGATGCAGGAGCAGCCTTCTTACGACCAACTGGAGGAGCGGAGGCTTCCGGGTGGACCGGACGAACGGAAAGAGCGCGGGTATAGGGACAGCCTGCATCTTCAGCGGCCGAAATTCATGGAGCAGCGGGGACTTACCCCTGCCGAGCGCGGAACGGCTTACCATACGGTGATGCAGCATATTCCCCTGGATGAGCCGTTAGACCGGTCAGTGCTGGAGGCTACGCTTGAGCGTCTTGTAAGGCTTGCTATCCTTAGCAGGGAACAGGCGGATGCGGTGGTGCTGGAGGAAGTTGGGCAGTTCTGCCGGAGTGAGCTGGGCCACAGACTCTTCCACTCTGTATGGAAGACCAGAGAGCAGCCCTTCAGCTACACGATGCCAGCCGGTGAAGCCTACCGGGGGCTTGACTATCTGGATGAAGCGGCTGCCGGACTTGCGGATGAACGCGGCGGCGGTGATTTTGCGGAGACAGTAATGATTCAAGGGGTGATCGACTGCCTGTTCCGGGAAAAGGGACGGCTGATTCTGCTGGATTACAAAACAGATCATATCCCTCCGCACGGGGACGGGCTTGCACAGCTGTCAGACAAATACCGTTTCCAGCTCGAGCTGTACAGCAAGGCGCTGCTGGATATTCTGGGCGAGCCGGTCAGCGAGATATGGCTGTACTTTTTCGAAGGCGGACATGCTGTGAGATTGTGAGCGGTGGAGAAGGGTTGCGGTAACAGCGGCGGATATAGAGTGCTGAACGGTAGCTAAGACAAATTATAGGCTTGCGGTCTGGCGAGCGTTGGCTGAGCGAATGAACTGACTGTTTTTGTCCCTTAGAATGTTGCGGAATGTTGTACTTATTACAGCTTGAGTGTAGACATTGCTGCCGTGTTGGATCGGATTGCTGTATGAAATACAAGAATAGCTCTGTACATCGGCCTGTAGCAGGGGGAAAGTTGTCTTTCTTGCAACAATTCCAGTATAAGAAGGCTTCTTGGCGCAGGAAGGTTGTATTTCGTGCAGGATTAAATGGCCGATGATGAGGTGCAGCCGCTGTCAACCTACTTCAACCTCGAACAGAATGAAAGATCAATGAAATCAGAGGACAACAGCGGACGGAAGTCCAAATGTTCAACTAAGCGACGGCCAAGCTTTGAGTTCAAATCTTAAGTGCTTTTTATATATGATTGCCGCAGACAGGCGGGGAAAAGAGGGCGGAAATGCGCATATTGCATACAGGAGACTGGCATCTGGGGCGGACGCTGGAGGGCCGAAGCCGGCAGAAGGAGCAGGAGCAGTTCGTGGATGAGCTGGTGGAGATTGCCGATTCCTCCGGGACAGATCTGATTCTGATGGCGGGGGATGTCTACGATTCGGTGAATCCTCCGGCTGCAGCGGAGCAGCTGTTCTATGACGCGGCGGCCCGACTGACGGCAGGCGGCCGTCCGCTGGTGGTTATCTCGGGCAATCACGACCAGCCTGAGCGCGTAGCTTCCGTGTCCCCGCTTGTCCGCAGGCAGGGGATTACGCTCGTCGGAATGCCGACTTCGGAACCGGTCACTGTGCATGCGCTCAGAACCGGCGAGATTGCCAAAATCGCTGCACTCCCTTACCCCTCTGAAGCCCGGCTCGGCGAGCTGCTTGCGGGGGATAGCGGAGAGGCTGAGCTGCGGCTGGCTTACAGTGCCCGGGTCGGGCGGCTGATGAATCTGCTTGGGCGCGAGTTCACCCCGCAGACCGTCAATCTGGCGATGAGCCATATCTATGTGCTGGGTGGCGTGGAGAGTGACTCCGAACGGCCGATCCAGGTCGGCGGTGCGTATACCGTTGATCCTTCGGCACTCTCTTGCGGCGCGCAATATACGGCACTTGGGCATCTTCACCGCGCCCAGCGGGTCAAAGGCGACGGGATGATCCGCTACAGCGGCTCCCCGCTGGCTTACAGCTTCTCTGAAGCAGGTCAGGCCAAATCGGTGGCCATGATTGATGTCGCGCCGGGTGGGGAGCCGGTGTTCGAGGAGATCTATCTCCGCTGCGGGCGGCCGCTGGTCAACTGGAAGTCTGCGGGCGGATTGCAGGAGGTCTACGGCTGGCTGGATGAGGGCCGGGACGCCGGGGCGTTCATCGATCTGGAGCTGCGGCTGACCGAGGCCATGTCCATGAACGATATCCAGCGGCTGCGCAAGGCACGGGAGGGCATCGTCCATATTCGCCCGATCTACCCGCAGATGGAGCAGGAGCTGGAAGAAATGTCCCGTTCCCGCATGCCGGTACAGGAGCTGTTCCGCAGGTTCTATCAGCGCCAGACCGGCGGCGCGGAGCCGGATGACAGCCTGATTGCGCTGTTCCTGGAGCTGGCGGAAGAAGAGCGGCACGATGCTGCGGAAGGGGAGGAGAACTGATTTGAAGCCGATATTGTTGAAATTATCCGGGCTGCAGAGTTACCGTGCGCAGCAGGAGATTGATTTTGCCAGCCTGACCGAGACGGGGCTGTTCGGGATCTTTGGTCCGACGGGCAGCGGTAAATCCAGTCTGCTGGACGCCATTACACTGGCGATGTACGGCAAAGTGGAGCGCGCCGTGAACGGAACCCAGGGAATTATGAACCATTCCGAGGACCAGCTCAGTGTGGCCTTCACCTTCGAGCTGAACTCCTCTTCCGGGGCGCGGCGCTACCGTGTGGAACGGAAATTCAAACGCACCGGGGAGCAGTCGGTCAGCAATACAATCAGCCGTTTCATCGAGGTCAAGGCGGACGGCGATCTTGTGATGGCCGACAAGCTGGCCGAGGTTACGCGCTGTGTCGAAGAGCACATCGGGCTGAAGATGGACGATTTCACCCGGGCTGTTGTGCTGCCGCAGGGCAAATTCGCCGAGTTCTTGTCGCTGCGTGGCGTGGACCGCAGGCAGATGCTCCAGCGTCTGTTCCATCTGGAACAGTACGGCGATGGGCTGGCACTGAAGCTGAGCCGCCGCGTCAAGGAGAACGAGGCGGCGCTGCGCGCTCTGGAAGCCGAGCAGCAGGGGCTGGGCAGCGCGGGCAAGGCAGATGTGGAAGCGGCCGCCGTCCGTGTGCAGGAGGCGATCCGTCATGCGGCGGATTGCCGGGGGCGGCTCACGGAGGCTGCGGAGCGCGCCGAGCGCTTCGTCCGCATCCGCGAGCTGCAGGAGGAACGGGCCCGCCGCGAGTCGCAGCGGCAAGGTCTGCTGGCCAAGGAGGAGCAGATCCTCCTCCTGGAGCAGAAGCTCGGCAAGGCGGACGAGGCCGAGCGGAGATTGCCCGCGCTGAAGGCTTGGCGCAGCGCGGAGGAGGCCTGGAAGGCCCGGGCGGCACGCGCCGGGGGCCTTGAGGCCTTGGCCGCCGCCGCCGTGCAGGAGGCGGCGGCCGGGGCAGAAGCGGAAGCAGCGGCCCAGACCGCGCTGTCCGCAGGCGAGCCGGCCCTCCGCGAGGAGGAGGGCCGGTACCGGCGCGCGCTCGAGCTGGAAGCCGAGCTCGGCGCGCTGCACAGCGAGCGGGCGGCGCTGCAGGCGCGCCGCGAGGAAGCCGCCCGGGGCCTGGCTGCCGGGCGGGAGAGCCTGGCCCGGGAGCGTGAGCTTTTGGCCCGCGGCCAAAAGAAACAGTACGAGCTGCAGCAGAGCCTGCAGCCGCTGGCGGTCCGCTCCCAGGAGCGGCAGTCTCTGCAGGAAGCCATGCAGAGACTGCAGGGACTGCGTTCTGCCGAGGCCCAGCGGGAATCGGCAGAACGTGAACGCCAGGGCCGCGCGGCGGTGCTCGCGGCGGCGGAAGCGCGGCTGTCCGCCGCCGGGTCCCGGCGGCAGGCGCTGGATGCCGGGCGCGGGGAACTGCTAGCCGCCGCCGCCCTGCACCAGGAAGAGCTGCGGACGGCCGAAGGGGCAGCGGGAGACGCTGCCGGCCGCCTGGAGGGGCATATCAGCGCGCTGGAGGCTGCGCTGAAGGAGCAGGAGGTTCACCGGCTCTCGCAGGCGCTCGCCGGTGAACTCCAAGAAGGGGTTCCCTGCCCGGTATGCGGCAGTGAGCATCACCCCTCCCCTGCGCTTCAACAGAAGCAGGGAGACCCTGAGGAGCTGGACAATAGGCTCCGCCATGTCCGCGTTCAGGCCCGGCAGGCGCTGGAGGCGCGCCATTTGCTGCGCAGCCTGCTGGAGCAAGATAGCTCGTGGCTCGCTGGGCTAGCGGGAGCCGCGTCCGAAGAGGCGCTGCACCAGTCAGCCGCTGGCGCGGCCGGGGCGGAGCCGGCTTCGGACAAGACGGCAAGCATTACTTCCCACGCCGCACCCGTACCCAAGCTCTCAAGCAGTTCCGGTTCGGATGCAGCATCTAACTCTCTGAACAGTTCTGATTCACACGCCGCACCTGATTCCTTAATTACCCCAGAGTCTCCCGGCTCCCAGACATTCGCGCAGCTTCCGGATGAACAAGCTCTATCCGCGCTGGATAGCTGGTTGTCTGCCTTGAATGAGCAGCTGGCCGCGCTGCGAGGCCGCTCCGCAGAGCTGCGCCGTGCGGCTTCAGACTGGCAGCGTTCCCTGCAGGAGCTGGAACAGGTGTATCACAAGGAGGCGGCAGGTGCCGAAGCAGAGAAGACCTGGCTGCAGGGGCTGTCTGCCAAGGCAGAGGAGCTGGCTGCTTCAGCCGGCAAGCTAAGGGAGGAATGGAGTCGTCTCTTCCCGGAGCTTGCCCCGGAGGAAGCGGAGAGAACGTATCAGGAGATGCTCGGCAAGGATGAACGCGCTGAGGAGATCCGCAGCCGGCTGGAGATCAGCGTCAAGTTCCTGGACGAGAAAAACCTCGCTGTGCAGACGCTGAACGAGCAACTGGCCGGATTGGATAAGGAGCTGGCGCAGTGGGATGCGCAGCTTGAAGGCAAGGAGGCACTTGCCCGCGATAAAGAGCAGCGCCTGCGCGAAGGGACCGGCGGCCAGCCTGCCAGGGAGCTGCTGGCCGCCTGTGAACGCAGGCTGCTGGAGCTGCAGACTGCGCTGGAACGCAGCCGGCAGGAACACCGCCGGGCAGCGGATAAGGCGCAGCAGCAGACCCGCGAAGCTGCGGTAGCCCGCCAGGCGGCAGAATCGGCGCAGGAGCATTATACCGCCGCCGCCGCCCAGTGGGAGGAGAGTCTGCAGTCTTCGCCGTTTGCTTCGGCCGCAGAGGTGGAAGCCTCATCGCTGGAGACTGGAGAACGGGCACAGGCCGCTGAACGTGTGAAGTCCTACCGCGAAGAAGAGGCGGAGTGCCTGCTGCAGCTGCGGAGCATTGAGGAGAAGCTGGCTGGAGCTGTGCTCAGCAATGAAGAATGGCAGGAGAGCCAGGACGCGCTGCTAAGGTGCAAAGAGGAGGATGAAGCCTCGCTTCAGGCCCGTGCACGGGCAGAGCGGGATCTGGAGGATCTGCAGCAGCGCCATATCCGCTGGGTAGAGCTGGAGGACAAGCGGGCTGGACATGCGGCGATGCAGGAGCGTCTATCCAAGCTGCAGACCGTGCTGCGCGGCAATGCTTTTGTGGAGTATATTGCTGAAGAACAGCTGATGCAGGTATGCCAGGCTGCGTCACAGCGTCTAAGGTTCCTAAGTAAGCAGCGTTATGCGCTGGAGGTGGATTCAGGCGGCGGCTTCGTCATCCGGGATGACGGGAACGGCGGCGTAAGACGTCCGGTGTCCACGTTATCCGGGGGAGAGACCTTCCTGACCTCCCTGTCGCTGGCGCTTGCCCTGTCAGCCCAGATTCAGCTGCGCGGACAATATCCGCTGCAATTCTTTTTCCTGGATGAGGGCTTTGGCACGCTGGACCCGGATCTGCTCGACACCGTCATCACTTCACTGGAGAGACTGCATAATGACCAGCTGTCCGTCGGTATCATCAGCCATGTTCCCGAGCTTCGGGCCCGCCTGCCGCGCAAGCTGATTGTAGTTCCCGCAGAGCAGGGCGGTGGGGGTTCAACCATTCTTTTGGAAAAAATGTGAAAGACGGGGTTGGTTGTGATGAGAATCACAGATACACCTCCAACCCCCTGTTATAATACAGCTAAGCCGACATTATTTGAAACACCTCGGCGGACGTATGACAGGGAATCTACTCCTTCTCATACGTCCGCCGCCGAAGCAGCTCATATGAGCTGTGAAGGGTGTTTCCTTTTTTTTGTCTTTTTTTGGTGAAACTCAAAAGTAGCAGCGGGATTACCGAATAGAGGGAGCGCCCTCCATTAAGGCAATCGAACAAAATGTATGCGAAAATCCGACTGCATTATGCTACAGCGAGGGTTAGCGAGCCAATTGTGCTGATGAAGTTATGCCCGGAGCAAATGTATTCAAAGAACCGAACACAACGTGCCGCCAGACCTGTTATAATACAGTCTGCCCACCCTATACTCTGTTATCATGATCCTCCACTCCCTGCCCCCTGACCCTCCTCCGCCTGATATCCTGATTCCATCCCCAACACTCTGCTCCCCCACTTTCCCTCACAATCCCAACCTAATCCGCCCCAATCATCTAGTTT
The DNA here is from genome assembly GCF_000517865.1 of Paenibacillus sp. FSL R7-269. NCBI lineage: Bacteria > Bacillati > Bacillota > Bacilli > Caryophanales > Paenibacillaceae > Paenibacillus > Paenibacillus sp. FSL R7-269. The sequence continues at coordinate 123,552 of NZ_ASPS01000002.1, read as the reverse complement.
TACCAGAATGTAGTCTTCCGTCTTTCGTAATTGCTCAACATCCTGTATGATTAGAGCCATACATTGAAATTTGTCGTGAAGCCAATCAGGCCGGAAGCCCGAAGACATTCAGGCGTGTGCGTCCCGCAGAGCTCAAGCTGAACAGAACGATACTTGATCCTCTTCTGGGTGATCTCCTGGGAGTACCGGGTGGTTATTGCACGGAAGAGAGTTGTGTTCATGTCTGTTATCTCAGCCAGTGCTGCGGATAGTGCCGGATGCAAGCTTCTGCATTACAAATTTTCTGGGAGGAAGCGTGGTATGGAAACTGTATTCAGCAAAATTATCGAAGGTACAATCCCGTCCAAAAAGGTGTTCGAGAATGAGCGGATTCTGGCGTTCCACGATATTGAGCCTGCTGCCCCTGTGCATGTGCTGATTATCCCTAAGAAATACATTGCTTCCATGAACGAGGTTACGCCTGAGGATCTGCCGCTGATCGGCGAGATTCACGCTGTAGCACAGCAGCTCGCAACAGAGCTGGGAATTGCTGATTCCGGCTACCGGCTAATTAACAATTGCGGTCCGGACAGCGGGATGGCCGTGCCGCATCTGCATTATCATCTGCTGGGCGGAGCCAAGCTTGGTGCCTTGACCGGGAACTCCAATTCTCATGCCTAAGTAAGCAATCTAACTATATGCAGCCTGACTGAAAAAAAAATAACGCGAAGGTTGACACCTTATTTAGGTTTGACCTATAATGAAAGGTGATGAACCGTGTTGTTATGCTCTTGGACGGTCTGGTCGGAGGGAGGGAAAACTGGTGTCTGAAACGAAAGTTCGCAAAAACGAGACAATTGATGCTGCACTTCGTCGCTTTAAACGTTCCATTGCTAAGGATGGTGTCTTGGCTGAGGTGAAGAAACGCAAGCATTATGAGAAGCCAAGCGTAAAGCGCAAGAAGAAGTCTGAGGCTGCTCGTAAGAGAAAGTTTTAGGAGGATTACCCACGCATGAATCTTAGCGAACGATTGAACGAAGATATGAAGCAAGCGATGAAGAGTAGGGACAAGTTCACACTCTCCACCATTCGAATGGTTCGTTCTACAATAAAGTATCTTGAAATAGATTTGAAGAGAACATTAGACGACAACGAAGTGCTTGATATCCTTAGTCGTGAGATCAAACAGCGCAAAGATGCCCTCCAAGAATTTGAAGCAGCGGGTCGCGATGAGCTTGCCGCGAGTACTAAGGCAGAAATCGAGATTATCATTAAATATCTTCCCGAGCAGCTTACCGAAGAAGAAATTAAAGTAATTGTACAACAGACCATCCAGGAAACCGGTGCTTCTTCGAAAAGTGAAATGGGTAAGGTGATGAGCGCACTGATGCCTAAGGTCAAAGGTCGCGCCGATGGCAAACTCGTGAACCAGGCGGTTCAGCAATTTCTGCAATAATATAACGCTAGCACCCCTTTCATTAGGGGTGTTTTTCATTATGTGGATCTTTTTGGATAGACCTGCGTATATGGAATACTAAGAATTATATGCAGGCGTACATACAATGATAAGTTGAGAATGCAATGGTTCATGTACAAAAGGGGGGCGCAGGCTTGAATAAGTTACGTACCATCATATTCTCCTGTATCGCGGCGCTGATGGTTCTTCTGTTCCTGCCGGTGGCGGGGACGATTCAGGCAGATAATGAAGCGGTCCGTGCACCGGGAGCGGCTTCGGGTACAGTAGTCAGCGGACCTGTGTTCATTATTCCGGTAGACCAGGAGATTGAGCGGGGTCTGCAGAGCTTTCTGGAACGGGGCTTTCAGGAAGCGGCGAATTACGGCGCAGTTCTGATTGTGCTGGAGATCGATACGCCTGGAGGACGGGTGGATTCCGCCGAACGAATCGGCACCCTGGTCAGAGACAGCAAGATCCCGGCAGTGGCCTATATCAAAGGCAACGCCGCATCGGCAGGCAGCTATATCGCGCTGAACGCGGATGCCATTATCATGAAGCCGGGCAGCATGATCGGGTCTGCTTCGCTGGTGGACATGAACGGGAAGAGCGTGGAAGACGCCAAGATGGTATCGTACTGGAAATCCAAAATGATCGGGGCTGCCTCGCTGAATGGGCGTGATCCTGAAGTGGCTGCCGGCATGATGGATGTTCATCTGGTAGTTAACCGCCCGGAACTGGGCGTGAACAAGCAGGCGGGCGAGATTATCGCTCTGAGCAGCAACGAGGCGCTTCAGGCCGGTTACGCCGACCGGATTGCTGGAACGGAGCAGGAGGCGATTACCTGGCTGGGCTACTCGACAGACGACATTTTTCGCATTGAGCATACCGGTGCGGAGAAAATGTCGCAATTTCTGACCCATCCGGTGGTCATGACGATTCTGCTCTTCGTGGGCATCGCCGGTGTGTTCATCGAGCTGCTGGTGCCCGGCTTTGGGGTGCCCGGAGTTGTCGGTACGCTGGCGTTCGCCCTTTACTTCTTCGGCAACTATGTGGCTGGCTTCGCCGGGGCGGAGACGCTGCTGCTGTTCATTCTGGGACTGGTAATGCTGATTCTGGAGCTGTTTGTGCCGAGCTTCGGTATTCTGGGGATACTCGGGTCCATCAGTCTGGTGGCTGGTGTTGTAAGGGCTGCATACAGCTTTACGCATGCGCTGTTCAGCCTTGGCATTGCTTTTTCGGCAGCGGCTGTGGTCATTGTGTTTGTAGCCGTGGTCTTCAAGGAGCGTGGGATCTGGAACCGTTTCATCCTTCAGGATAGCCTTACCAGAGACAAAGGGTTTGTTCCTGTCCCGGAGAAGCTGCGTCTGATCGGAGCCTCCGGCATGAGCGTAACCCCGCTGCGTCCGGCTGGAACCGCCACCTTTGACGGTGAACGGATAGATGTGGTGACAGAAGGCGGGTTCATCGAGGCGCAGACTGCCGTATCCGTGGTGAAGGTTGAGGGCGGCCGCGTGGTCGTGAAGGAAGCTGCGAAATAATTGTTGTCTATCAAGATATAGGAGGTTGATAAGCGTATGTTAGAAGCATCTATGATTACTTTTTTGCTGATCGCGGTAGCCGTGATTATTGTACTAAGCGTCTTCTTCAGCTTCTTCCCGGTAATGCTGTGGGTATCTGCATGGGCCTCCGGGGTCAAAATCAGCATTATCACGCTGGTAGCGATGCGTCTGCGCCGGGTAACACCTAGCCGGATTGTCAATCCGCTGATTAAGGCGACCAAGGCTGGGCTGGGGCTGAATATCAATCAGCTGGAGAGCCATTATCTGGCCGGAGGGAACGTGGACCGGGTAGTGAACGCGCTGATTGCCGCCCAGAGAGCGGATATTCCGCTGGAATTCACACGTGCCGCCGCCATCGATCTGGCCGGACGCGATGTGCTGCTGGCGGTTCAGATGAGCGTTAACCCGCGTGTCATTGAGACGCCGATTGTTGCGGCTGTGGCCAAGAACGGAATTGAAGTCAAGGTCAAAGCACGTGTAACGGTGCGGGCCAATATCGACCGGCTGGTCGGCGGTGCGGGCGAAGAGACGATTATTGCCCGTGTCGGCGAGGGGATTGTAACCACAGTCGGCTCCAGTAATTCGCATAAGGATGTGCTGGAGAATCCGGATTCTATCTCCCGCACTGTTTTATCCAAGGGTCTCGACTCAGGGACGGCCTTTGAAATTCTGTCCATTGATATTGCGGATGTGGATGTAGGCAAGAATATTGGTGCGTACCTGCAGACTGAGCAGGCAGAAGCGGATAAGCGCATCGCCCAGGCGAAGGCTGAAGAACGCCGGGCGATGGCGGTTGCCCATGAGCAGGAGATGAAAGCCCGCGTGGTCGAGATGAAGGCGCTGGTCGTTGAATCCGAATCCCAGGTACCCTTGGCGATGGCCGAAGCCCTGCGCTCCGGTAAGCTTGGTGTGATGGATTATATGAATCTGAAAAATATCGAGGCAGATACGCAGATGCGCGGCTCCCTCGGCAAACTAAACGATGGGGACGACGCCAGCCGTCCGCCCCACAAATAAAGGGATGTGAGCTCCCATGAGCAGCGTGATCTATTTCCTGGTGCTTGCGGCCATAGCGATCATCACCAATCTGAACAAAAAGAAGGGCAAAGACAAACAGGCCCCGCGCGGGGGGATGCCTACCTTTGGCGGCGGCGGAGGGGACATCGGTAATACGCTGCCCCGCCGCCGGAAGGCCGGGCGTGCGGAGCAGCAGGGCAGTGGCTTCCCGGCGCCTGCCGGGACAAGGGCGGACACAGACCTGCCTGCCCCGCAGCCGGATGTACATGAAGCCCCGTCTTCGCCAGCCTGGGCTGAGGCTGAGCAGCCGGTTGCCGGTGATGAGACCGGCGAAGGGGTGTCTCTGGAGCAGGCCGATGACCTGGATAGCTTGGAGGCCCGCACAGCACGCATGCAGCGGGAGCTGGAGGCGCTGCAGGCTGCCTTCGACGGAATGGCGGCTGCCGTCCCGTCTGCGGGCTCTGAAGCAGGCGGAGAGGGCATTGGCGCAGCATCACCGGCATTCGCCAGCCATCCGCTCACGGGCGACCCTGACACGCTGCGCAGCGGCCTGGTGTGGGCGGAGGTGCTGGGTCCGCCCCGTGCCCGCCAGCCGCATTCCACGCGGCGTTAAGACTTTGCCTTCGCCTCCTGATCAAACCTGTAATGCTGCAATAAGCCTGGATCTATTCCTTAGCGGGAAAGGATTCAGGCTTTTTTGCTGTTGTACCAGGAGACTGCATGTGAGTTCTTCTCATAAACGGCCGCCCCGCCGCATAAGGTGTACAGAAGGCAGGAAGGGGGAGCGTCTACTTATGACCCGTATCGGCCGCAGGCTGCGGGGATGGACAAACGGGGTACTGGATCTTCCGCAGGATGTGCTGCAGGAGATGCCCCGGATCACCCTGATCGGCAATAAGGAGCTGTATATTGAGAACCACCGCGGCGTGCTGCATTTCTCTTCGGAGCAGCTCAGGCTGGCATTAACCCAAGGAGTGCTGGAGATTTCCGGCGAAGGACTGGTCATCCGCAATATTCTGGGCCAGGAGCTTGCCGTCATTGGAGTAATCGGTGAAATCAGATATAAGGAAAGTGGGGAGAATCCATGAAAGAACCGCCTCTGGCATCACTGCGGGGGTTCGTTACACTGCATGTGAGCGGACCGCAGGTGGAGAAGTTCATTAATGCTGTAACCGGAGCGGGCATCATCATCTGGGATGTGAGGCCTGCCGGGGACGGCGCTTCTTTGAATCTGCTGCTGGATGACTTTTTCCGGCTCCGCCCGCTCCTCAAAAAGACAGGCTGCCGTATGCATGTTACAGCCAGGCACGGACTTCCGTTTCGCCTCGCGCGCTTGTGGAGACGGAAGTTTTTTGCCGCAGGGATACTGATCTTCGGTGTAGGCCTGCTGCTGCTCTCCTCCATGATCTGGAGCGTCAAGGTGGAAGGGAATACCCGCATTCCTACCGAGGATATTCTGGAAGCGGCACGCAAGGAAGGTGTCTATCCGTTTCAGTGGATTTGGCGCATGCAGGAGTCGGACGAGCTGTCCCGGGAGCTGACCACCCTGGTTCCGGGCTTGACATGGGCCGGGTTCCACCGGACCGGGACGAGCATTACCATCCAGGTCGTCGAAGCCGACCGCCCCGAGAATAAGCCGCTGCTCAGCCAGCGCCATCTCATCAGCCGGACCGATGCGGTGGTGACCGAAATCTATGCGGAGCAGGGCAGACCGGTGGTCAGCCGGAATTCGCGGGTCAAAAAAGGGGACATCCTCATCTCCGGAGCGCTGGGTGACGAGGAGAATACCGAGTTTGTAGTCGCCAAAGGCATGGTTAAAGGCCTTGTATGGCATGAATATAATCTGGAGGTGCCGCTCAAAAGAACGGGCAGTGCGTATACAGGAGAACGCAAGGACCGCACCTATCTCGTTCTCGGCAAGTGGGCGATTCAGCTGTGGGGCTATGGGGACTCCGGGTTTGCTAAGTCCCGTACGCTTTCAGAGCCCGACATGCTGTCGTGGCGCTCGTTTCAGCTGCCGCTGGGCCTGATGACTGAGAAGGAGCTGGAGATCAAAGCTACCGCTGAAGCGCTTACTCCAGAGGCAGCCAGAGCGGAAGGATTGACGCGGGCGAAGAGCGATATTTTCGCGCGATACGGCGCTGATAGCGTCATTAAAAGTCAAAAAATTTTGCATGAGAAGAAAGAGAATGGTAAAGTTTATATGAAAGTGCTGTTTGAGGTGGAAGAGAGAATTGCGGAAGAACTTCCGATAGTAAACAATTGAGGAGAATGAGGCTACTTGTCAGAACAGACTGCAAGCATTCAAATATCTTTGCACAATGCGGGAGAAGCGCAATCCCTGTTCGGCCCGCAGGACGGATTCCTGAAAATCATTGAGAAAGAAATTCCGGCAGTTATTAACTCACGCGAGGCCGAAATTACGATTCGCGGTACGGAGCGGGAAGTGGACATGCTGGGCCAGCTCTTCAACGTGCTGCTGTCACTGGTACGCGGGGGTTATATATTGAGCGAACGCGATGTGCAGTATGCCGTGGAGCTGGCGAAGGATTTCCGTGCCGACCAGCTGCTGGACCTGTTCAAGGGCGAGATTACAACCACATTCCGCGGCAAGCCGATCCGTGTCAAGACGATTGGCCAGAAGCATTATGTGAGCACCATCAAAAAGCGTGATATCGTCTTCGGCATCGGCCCGGCGGGCACAGGCAAGACATATCTGGCTGTGGTCCTCGCGGTGACGGCGCTGAAGGAAGGCTCGGTCAAACGGATCGTGCTTACGCGTCCGGCTGTAGAGGCCGGGGAGAACCTGGGCTTCCTCCCGGGAGATTTGCAAGAGAAGGTAGATCCGTATCTGCGGCCGCTCTACGACGCCTTGTACGACGTTATGGGGCCTGATCAGGTGGCAAAGGCGCTGGAGCGCGGGCTGATCGAGATTGCACCGCTTGCCTATATGCGCGGACGTACGCTGGAGGATGCTTTTATCATCCTTGATGAAGCGCAGAATACCACGCCCGAACAAATGAAAATGTTCCTCACCCGTCTGGGCTTCGGCTCCAAGATGGTCATCACGGGCGATGTGACCCAGATCGATTTGCCGCGCGGCAAGAAGTCAGGGCTGATCGAAGCCAAAACGATTCTTTCCGGTATCGAGGAGCTTGGCTTTGTCTACTTCGCTGAGCAGGACGTTGTCCGTCATTCCCTTGTGCAGAAAATTATCGTTGCCTATGACCGCTCTGCCGAAAACCTCCAATAAAAAAGGGGATTGTCTTCATGGCCTCAAAGCAACCATCGAAATTAAGCGGATTTGTATATAGCAGTAGCGGATGGAAGTATAGCGCGGTGACGCGCTATGCTCTTTTCCTGTTATTGGCCGTTGTCTTCTACCTCAGCCTGTCCTCTGATCTGCTGCCCAAAAGGTATGATATCAAAGAGGGAACCCGCAGTGCCAAGGAGATTACAGCTCCCAAGCAAATCCTGGACAACAACGCCAAGCTCAAGGCCCAGGAGACTGCTGCAGAGAATGTGACCAACCGTTATGCCATTATTCCTATCCGGGCGGAGAATCTAGTAACTCTGCTGCTGGACCGGATCGGCGGGTTGAATCAGGATGATACGATTTCACAGAGTGAGAAGACAGAGATTTACCGGGAAGAGATTCCGCGGCGGGCGAATGATTTTATTCTTAATTTCGTGGCGGCCAGCCAGAAGGCCGGGACTTACTCCGAGCATCTGCTGGATGAAATGCAGTCCGTTATCAAGGATCAGGCCTACGTCATTCCGGAAGAGACCTATATCAAGATCCCGCGCCTGACTCAGCAGGATATCATCGAAATGAAGCCGGTGGCCCGGGATATTGTCACCAAGCTGATGAATGACCAGATTACCGACGCCCAGAGCGCACGCGCCAAGGTGGCCGAGCAGGTCAGCGTCAGTTCGCTGGGACAGCGGACCGCCCGCGAGGTGGTTCAGGAGCTGGTGCGGCTGGTGATTACCGCCAACAAATTCTATGACGAGGATGCGACCAAGGAAGCGAAGGTGCAGGCCCGTCAGAATACGCCGGATGTGTTCATCGAGCAGGGGGATGTGCTAGTCGCCAAGAATCAGGAGATTACCCCTGAGCTGTACAAGCTGCTGGATGAGAACGGTCTGCTCAGTAAAGAGATTAATTACTGGCCGCAACTCGGCCTGCTGCTGCTCTCTGCACTGTTGTCCTTTGGTCTGATGACCTTCATCCGCTACAATGGCGGAGCCTCAGGCTTCAAATACAATAACTCCCAGCTGCTTATGCTGGTACTGGTCTTTATTATTACGATTGTTATGATGAAGCTTACGGCCTTCCTGCAGACCGATGTGCGGACATATATCGGCTATCTGGCACCTGTGGCTCTCGGCGCGATGCTGATTTCCATGCTGCTGGACATGACCTTAGCTTATTTCTGTTCCATTCTGTTCAGCATTCTGGCCAGTATCCTGCTGAATGTTCAGCAGAATACTATCTTTGATTTCACCTTCGGCTTCTTTGCCCTAATCGTGAGTTATGTTGCCATCTTCTCGACGCACCGCGCCGGACAACGTTCAACGCTGCTGAAGGGCGGCATTATGGTGTCCCTGCTCGGTTGCCTGACTGTGGCCATACTGACGATGCTGAGCGGAGGCGTATGGAACGAGACGAATACGTTATATGCTCTGGGCTTCTCCTTTGCCGGGGGGCTGCTTACCGCAGTGCTGGTCATCGGCTTGATGCCGTTCTTCGAGGTAACGTTCGGCATTCTGTCGGCACTGAAGCTCGTAGAACTGTCTAACCCGAACCATCCGCTGCTGCGTAAGCTGCTTACTGAGACGCCGGGCACCTATCACCACAGCGTGATGGTAGGTAATCTGTCCGAGGCTGCGGCCGAAGCGATTGGTGCGGACGGACTTCTGTGCCGGGTAGGCTCGTATTATCATGACATCGGCAAGACGAAGCGCCCGTTCTATTTCATAGAGAACCAGAACAATATGGAGAATCCGCATGACTCGATTGAGCCGAAGCTGAGCAAGTCGATCATTGTGGCCCACGCCCGGGACGGGGTGGAGATGCAGAAGGAATACAAGCTGCCGAAGCCGATCCGCGATATAGCGGAGCAGCATCACGGCACGACGTTCCTGCATTATTTTTATCATAAGGCATTGAAGCTTGCAGAAGATAAGGGGGTAGAGCCGGACTTCACGGAGGAGGATTTCCGTTATCCCGGCCCGAAGGCGCAGTCAAAGGAATCCGCAGTCGTCGGGATCGCCGATAGTGTGGAGGCCGCCGTCCGTTCGCTCCGTAAGCCAACCGTGGTGCAGGTGGAGACTATGATTGAGAAAATTATCAAAAGTCGGCTGGATGACCATCAGTTCGATGAATGCGATCTGACGCTCAAGGAGCTGGATATTATTTCGCGGACACTGAAAGAGACTGTTATGGGTATTTTCCATTCCCGGATTGAATACCCCGAGGATGTGCGTAAGCCCAAAAAAGAGGAAGGGGCCATCAAAAATGAGTCTGAGCGTCGTTTGGAACAATGAACAGGATGAACATGAAATTAACGGCGATCTGATTGCACTGCTGGAGCGGATTCTTCAGGCAGCAGGCATTGCTGAAGGAATTGACACGGGGGAAGTGGATCTGACCTTCGTCAATAACGAACGCATTCACGAGCTGAATCTGGAATACCGCGGTATTGACCGTCCGACAGATGTGCTCTCCTTCGCAATGAACGAGGCCGGAGAAGACGAGCTGGAGATTAAATATGATTTAGCAGATGAAGACGAAGAGCTGGAAGAAGTACCGAATGTGCTTGGGGATATTATCATCTCGGTTACCCGGGCGCAGGAGCAGGCTGAGGAATACGGCCATTCCCTGGAGCGGGAGCTGGGCTTCCTGTTCGTGCACGGGTTCCTGCATTTGCTGGGCTATGATCATCAGGAGCCGGAGGCTGAGGCCGAAATGATGTCTAAGCAGGAGAAGGCTCTGGCTCAGGTCGGGTTGACACGCTAATGGTCAAGAATACGGCGGTGGGCCACAAAAAATTCTGGCATTCCTTTCGCTTTGCAGCGCACGGCATTGCAGCGGCCTTCAAATCGGAGCTGAACATGAAGGTGCACAGCGGCCTTGCTGTTCTGGTAGTGGCTGCCGCCGCTGTGTTCAGACTTCCTCCGTCAAGCTGGATGCTGCTGCTGCTGGCCATTACGCTGGTGCTGACAGCCGAACTGCTGAACACGGCGATTGAAGCGACGATTGATCTGGTGTCGCCTGAGGTTCACCCCTTGGCCAAGAAGGCCAAAGATACCGCCGCAGGCGCCGTGCTGCTTACGGCGGTGTTTGCCGTGATTGCCGGAATCTATGTTTTTTATCATCCCGTGATGGACTGGATCACAGGTCTTATGTCATAATCAGTTTACAACTTCAGCTGGTGTAAGAGGCGGACCCGCTTTGCGCGCTCCGTCATCTTTAATTAGAGTGACATTTTCAGGGCAATGAATGAAGTGGGTGCTCAATAAAACTAGGCTAATGCTTACGAAGTGAGTTTTGTACGAGAACTAATCGAAGAAGCGTAAGCTTACAAAACTTAAGCTGATGCTTACGAAGCGAGTTTTATTTCGATGAAGATTCGATGAAGCGAATGCTCAATAAAACTAAGCGTATGCTTACGAAGCGAGTTTTGTACGAAGATTAATCGAAGAAGATGAAAAACTTTTAGGAGGACAACTATGGATTCTGCGCTACTTCTTCAGGAAGCGATCAAGGCAAGAGCCAATGCATATATACCGTATTCCCACTTCGGGGTGGGGGCAGCGCTGCTGGATCAGGACGGCAAAGTCCACCACGGCTGCAACATCGAGAATGCCGCTTACGGTCCCACCAACTGCGGGGAGCGGACGGCCATGTTCCGCGCCATTGCGGACGGCCATAAGCCCGGTACCTTCAAAGCTATAGCAGTAGTAGCAGATACGGATGGCCCCGTATCACCTTGCGGCGTCTGCCGCCAGGTGATGGTCGAGCTGTGCGGCCCCGATATGCCGGTCATTCTCGGCAACCTGAAGGGCGATATTGTGGAGACTACGGTCCGTGACCTGCTTCCTGGCGCCTTCGGCCCGGCGGATCTGGCGCAGGGGCAGAGTGCGGAGTGATGGCAGGAGCTAGCGTGTGCGTGCGGGAAGCGTGTGGGTCTAAGCATTGCAACTAACCAACTATTCGCGCCGCAGTCAAGCGTGTTCCCGGAGGTAACCAATAGCGCTGGTGCTCCGAAGTTAACTGTATATTCTACAACTAACTCTCCCCTATTCCCGCCAAAAGTTGATTTAAGTGTAAATTGTACAACTAAATTCATCAGATATCGTCGAAAGTGACGTTGATGAGATAAATAGATGTATGAATTACAACTAAAGTCTATTTACCGCTGATTTGGAGCGGAATAAGTGTACAAAATACAATTAAGACAGTTGTAGGCATGGCAGGTTAGTTATTGTGGGCATGCCGGGCTAGTTATTGCGAGTGGGCATGGGCAGGATTCGGTGTTCAACAAATTAGTCTTTCCCGCTTCGCAGTCAAGCGTGTTCCCGGTGGGAACGGCAAGCGCTCATGCTCCACAGCTCCCTGTCCCGCGCAGCATGCTGGCCACCGCCAATCAAAGGCGCCGCAGTTAAGCGTGTTCCCGCAGGGAACGGCAAGCGCTCATGCTCCACAGCTCCCTGTCCCGCGCAGCATGCTGGCCACCGCCAATCAAATGCGCCGCAGTCAAGCGTGTTCCCGCAGGGAACGAAAAGCGATCCTCCTTCCAAAGTTTCTTGCCGCGCCAAGCGCTGCATCCACGTCAATTCCGGGTGTCCAGAGGGCCGGGGCCCTTGGGGTCCCCCTTGGCGAAGGGGGACTTAGGGGGATCGAAAATCTTTTGAACGCTTTGGAATTAAAGTTTGAACGATTCTAACCACGTAGTAAGGAAGGAAGATCATATGAAATTCAAATCAGGGTTTGTCGCCATTATCGGCAGACCAAACGTAGGCAAATCAACACTCATGAACCAGGTAATCGGCCAGAAGATTGCCATTATGTCGGACAAGCCGCAGACCACACGGAATAAGATTCACGGAGTATACACGGCGAATAACTCACAGATTGTATTCCTGGACACCCCGGGTATCCATAAAAGACAGTCCAAGCTCGGCGATTACATGAATCAGACCGCGATGAGCACGCTGCATGAAGTGGAAGCGGTGTTGTTCCTGGTGGATGCATCTGAGGGAATGGGCGGAGGAGACCGTTTTATCGCGGAACAGCTTGGCAGCATTAAGACTCCGGTCATTCTGGTCATGAACAAGATTGACAAGATTGAGCCGGAAGCGCTGCTGCCGATGATTACGGAGTATAACAAGCTGCATACGTTCGCCGAGATCGTGCCGATCTCAGCCAAGATGGGCAATAATGTCAACACGCTGCTGGAGCAGGTGCAGAAATATCTGCCGGAAGGCCCGCAGTATTATCCGGACGATCAGATTACCGATCACCCCGAGCAGTTCGTCTGCGCGGAGCTGATCCGCGAGAAGATTCTGCATCTGACCCGTGAAGAGGTGCCGCATTCCATCGCAGTGGCGATTGAGGATATGAGCGTGGAACCCAATGGGGTTGTGCATATTTCGGCGGTTATTTTTGTCGAGCGCGATTCCCAGAAGGGAATTATTATCGGTAAGCAGGGAGCGCTGCTGAAGGAAGTCGGACGCCGTGCGCGGACGGATATTGAGAATCTGCTGGGCTCGAAGATTTTCCTGGAATTATGGGTGAAGGTGAAAAAAGACTGGCGTAACCAGGACCGCGTCCTGCGGGATTTGGGCTTCCATAAAGAATGATCACCTCTCAAGCCGCCTCTACTTGGCAGGAATTGCACGGATAGATCCTGGGGCATCGCACATCCTACATCTGAAGAGACATCGTGTTTCCGAAGAAAGGATGAATACGAATGCGGAATTTTTCGTGGAAGTATTTTGCAATGACTGGAGATCTCGATGCGTATTTGCTGTACAGGGAAGCTGGGGATTCGCCCGAGGGCAGCGGAACGCTGCCGGCGGAGGAAGAGATGGCTATCGATGAAGAAGCACAATAAGAACTGGTTGCTTGCCGAGTGGTTGGGGGAAGAGGCATGCTATACAGGGTGGAAGGGATCGTCATCCGCAGCATGGACTACGGTGAAGGGAACGCCATTATTACGCTTTGCACCGAGAACGCCGGTAAAGTAGGGGTTCTGGTGCGGGGCGCCAAGAAGGTCAAAAGCCGTCATGCTGCCCTGATCCAGTTGTTCACAACAGGTGAGTTCGTGTTCTTCCGCAACAACGGTGGACTGGGAACACTCAATGCCGGAGAGATCACGAAGTCCCATCATCCGCTACGTGAGGATCTGGTCAAGGCGGCGTATGCATCGTATGCCTGCGAGCTGATGGACCGGGTACTGCATGATGAAGAGACTGGCAGCTTCTGGTACCGCCAGCTAACCGCCTGCCTGAATGCACTGGAGGAAGACAAAGAGCCCGGCATTATCAATAATGTATTTGAAATGAAGGTACTGCAGGCTGCGGGTTACGGGCCTCAGCTCGACTCCTGTATCGTCTGCGGCAAAGACAAGCCGGATGAGGAGCTTAGAATGAGTCCCCGTCTGGGGGGAGTTCTCTGCCGCAGCTGCCGGCATAACGATCCGCCGGCCATGGAGATTTCCCCGCGTGCCTTGAAGCTGCTGCGGATCTTCGCGGCGCTGGATCTGACCAGGCTGGGAAATGTTGATGTGAAGCCGGAGACCCGTGCGGAGCTGAAGACCGTCATGCGGGGATTCATGGATATGCAGTTGGGGCTCAGACTGAAGTCCCAGAGCTTCCTGGACCAGCTCGATAAATACAATATTTGACGAATCGCAAATTATCCGTTACTATAAGTTCAGTTTCTTTTATAAGATTGCCGTGTTTGCTCCAGAACTGGAGAGAGTGCGTGGATCGGGAAAGTAGTGGGCGGTATTGTCGCAGCAGCGAGCCGGGGGTAGTGGAAGCCTGGCGGGACGACGTTCATGAACAGGGCACCCGGGAGTACGGAAGCGGCAGCATGAAAAGTGGATTTCGTGATTTTTGCGTAATCAAGTAGGGTGGAACCGCGGGAGAATAGATTTGAGCTCTCGTCCCTATGTCTGTTCATCAGGCATGGGGGCGGGAGCTTTTTGGCTTGTGGCTGTGGGGGACATTCTTCTTCCATCATAGACCGCAGGTACATAGAAGCTGGTGCCGCCTCCATCGCGCAGCAGCAAGAGCCAGTCATAAGCAAGAGGCAGTACACACTTGTAAAGCGAAGGAGCCGGTAGTTATGAACTTTCAGCAGATGATTCTGACCCTGCAGCAGTTCTGGGCAGCCCAGAATTGTATTCTCGTCCAGCCGTATGATACGGAAAAAGGGGCGGGCACGATGAACCCTATGACTTTTTTGCGTTCCCTGGGCCCGGAGCCGTGGAAGGTTGCTTATGTGGAGCCTTCACGGCGCCCGTCTGACGGCCGCTACGGGGAGAACCCGAACCGCCTGTATCAGCATCACCAGTTCCAGGTCATCATCAAGCCGTCCCCGGACAATATTCAGGAGCTGTACCTGGACAGCTTGAAGGCACTTGGCGTAGATCCCCTGCTGCATGATGTGCGGTTTGTCGAAGATAACTGGGAGAATCCGTCCCTGGGCTGTGCGGGTCTCGGGTGGGAAGTGTGGCTGGACGGTATGGAAATTACCCAATTCACCTACTTCCAGCAGGTTGGCGGAATTGAAGCAAGTCCGGTAGCGGTGGAGATTACCTACGGGATGGAGCGTCTGGCCTCTTATATTCAGGATAAGGAGAATGTATTTGACCTGGAATGGGTAGACGGCATGACGTACGGAGATGTTTTCCATCAGCCGGAGGTCGAGCATTCCACGTATACCTTTGAAGTCTCGGATGTCAAAATGCTGTTCAGCTTGTTCAACACCTACGAAGAGGAAGCCCGCAGAGCAATGGAGAATCACCTCGTCTTCCCGGCGTATGATTACGTGCTGAAATGCTCGCATACCTTCAACCTGCTGGATGCGCGCGGCGCGATCAGCGTAACGGAACGCACAGGCTTCATTACGAGAGTACGCAACTTGGCCCGCACCGTAGCGGCGACATATCTGGAGGAACGCGAGAAGCTGGGCTTCCCGCTGCTGAAGAAAGAAGGTGCTGACCATGTCTAAGGATATTCTGTTCGAGATCGGTCTGGAGGAAATCCCTGCACGCTTTATCCGGGCGGCGATGGAGCAACTGAAGGACAGAACGGCGAAATGGCTGGAGGCCTCGCGGATCAGTCATCAGGGCGTCAGTGCATATGCAACACCGCGCCGCCTTGCCGTACTGGTGAAGGATGCCGCTGAGCGGCAGGAGGATGTAAGCGAAGAGGTTAAAGGACCGTCACGCAAAATCGCACTGGATGCCAGCGGCGAATGGAGCAAGGCTGCACTGGGCTTTGCCCGCAGTCAAGGAGCCACGCCGGAGCAATTCACGTTCAAGGAACTGGCAGGAGTTGAATACATCTATGTGACCAAGAGCAGCACCGGCATTGAGACAGCCTCACTTCTCTCTGAAGGCTTGGCTGGCATTGTCAGCAGCATGACCTTCCCGAAAAATATGCGTTGGGGCGCTTATGATTTCAAGTTCGTGCGTCCGATCCGCTGGATGGTGGCTCTCTTTGGCCAAGAGATCATTGACCTTTCGATTACCGGAGTCAAGGCTGGCAATGTGAGCCGTGGCCACCGTTTCCTTGGTGAAGAGGCTGTGATTACGGAGCCTGCTGCATACGTTGAAGCCCTGCGCAGCCAGCATGTGCTGGTGGATGTGAAGGAGCGCGAAGAACTGATTCTAAGCGGTATTCATAAGCTTGCGGAAGAGAAGAACTGGAAGATTGCGATCAAGGAGGATCTGCTGGAAGAGGTCCTGTTCCTGGTAGAGACGCCGACTGTGCTGTTCGGTACCTTTGATCCGGCCTTCCTGAATATTCCGCAGGAGGTGCTGATCACCTCGATGCGTGAGCATCAGCGTTACTTCCCGGTGTTTGGTGAAGACGGCAAGCTGTTGCCGTTCTTCGTAACGGTACGTAACGGGAACGCGGTATCGCTGGATGTCATCGCCAAGGGGAACGAGAAGGTGCTGCGCGCCCGCTTGTCGGATGCCAAATTCTTTTATGAAGAAGACCAGAAGCTACAGATTAACGATGCTCTGGCCAAGCTGGAGAATATCGTCTACCATGAAGAGCTGGGCAGTGTAGGGGACAAAGTGCGCCGTATCCGTGCCATCGCTGACCGCTTGGCTGTGAAGCTTGAGCTGTCTTCAGAGGCAGCTGCGGAAGTGAGCCGTACAGCGGATATTTGCAAATTCGATCTGGTGACCCAGATGGTAGGGGAATTCCCTGAACTGCAAGGCACGATGGGTGAGGATTATGCCCGTAAGGCCGGGGAAACAGAGCAGGTGTCCAAAGCGGTCTTCGAGCACTATCAGCCGCGCTTCGCCGGAGATGCCGTTCCTTCTACACAGGCAGGTCTTGTAGTCAGCCTTGCTGATAAAATCGATACGATTGTCGGCTGCTTCTCCATCGGAATTATTCCAACCGGCTCCCAGGACCCGTATGCTCTGCGCCGTCAGGCGGCAGGCATTGTCCAGATCGTGCTGGAGCATCAGCTGAGCCTAAGCCTGAAGGAGATTTTTGCAGCGGCACTGGAAGTACATGGAAGTTCCCGTGCAGAGAAACATTTCACCCCTGAACTGCGTATAACCCTGTATGAGTTCTTCGGTCTGCGTGTCAAACGTCTGTTAGCCGACAACAATGTACGCTATGATGTTGTGGATGCAGCGCTTGCGGCAGGCTTCGATGATATCGTTGATGTAGTAAGCAGAAGTCTGGCTTTGATGAATGCTGTAACCGATCTGGCTGATTTCAAAACCACTGTGGATTCACTGACCCGTGTCAGCAATCTGGCCGCCAAAGCTCCGGAAGGTGTAATTATCGACCCGGCCCTGCTTAAGGAAGAAGCGGAACAGAAGCTGTATGCGACTTGGCAGAGTATTCATGAGCCTTACCGCACTGCCCTTGCTTCCAGACATGCTGCTGAAGCCCTGCAGATTCTGTCGGGACTTGAAGCAGCAGTTACCGGATTCTTCGATTCTGTAATGGTTATGGCCGAAGACGAAGCCGTCCGCTCGACCCGTCTGGCGCTGCTGGCTGGCATTCATACCGACTCCAAGTTGTTTGCTGATTTCGGCAAGCTGGTGTGGTAGTTCAGGCAGCTTTTAAGTAATGTTTGCGATTTTATGGTATAGATCGAGGGTTTAGGGTATAAATATACGGAACGGTGCCAATGCGTAGTTGACATTCGTTCCGTATTTATGCTTTACGAAAGAAGGATTTTTGACCATAGGGAGCGTAATATATATTACACAGGAATTTGGTGAGGCTGAACTTGGGAATTTCCCGGCTAAGGAAGATTGTTGTGGACGGTGATGCTTGTCCGGTTAAGCAGGAGATTATTACCGTGGCGCGCAGGTTCGGGCTTCCGGTGCTGATGGTCTCTTCCTATGATCATGTGCTGCGGGCGGAAGAAGGCGTTACGGTGGTTCAGGTGGACCGCGGGGCAGACAGTGCCGACCTCTATATCGCCAATCATATTTCTGCAGGAGATGTCGTAATTACGCAGGATTATGGACTGGCGGCGCTGGCGCTGGGCAAACGCTGCCTTGCTCTTTCGAACCGGGGCCAGGAATATGAGAATTCTACCATGGATTTTATGCTGGAGAGCAGGCATGCCAAGGCGGTTGAACGCAGGCGCGGGAACTATTCCAAGGGTCCCAAAGCGATTACCGCAGAGGAAAAAAATCTTTTTCAACATAAACTGACAAAACTTTTAACAATTTTGCAGGAGAATGTCCAGCTATAGCGAATTATATTTAACTGTATAAGAGATGAAGGTGGCTAATGTGGCTAGCGGACATGGTCCTATTCCCGAAGAGGTTATCGAGAACGTGCTGGCGCGGCATGATATTGTCGATACAGTCAGCAAGGTTGTCCATTTGTCCAAGCAGGGTAAATATTTATGGGGCCTCTGCCCGTTCCATTCGGAGAAGTCCCCTTCCTTCACTGTAACCCCTGACCGGGGAGTCTTTCATTGTTTTGGCTGCGGTATGGGCGGAAATGCCATCAAATTCAGGATGGAAATCGAAGGATTATCCTTCCCCGAAGCAGTCAGAATCATGGCGGAAGAGAGTGATATCCCTGTTCCTGAGGGGAGAGGCGGGGCGCTGGCTGCCCCCGATCCTGAGCGGGACCGGCTGATTCAGGCGTATGAATTATCGGCGAAGTTTTATCATTTTTTGCTGAAGAACACGGAATACGGCACTGCCGCCATGGATTACTTAAGAACCCGGGGGTTCAGCGACAAAATGATTGACCAGTTCCAGATCGGCTACGCGCCGGACCGCTGGGATACGCTGCTGCAGTTTCTGGAGAAGCGCAGCTTCGATCTCGCCGAGATGGAGAAGGGCGGACTATTGTCTGCCAGAGGGGAAGGCAAAGGATATCTGGACCGCTTCCGCGGCCGGGTTATTTTTCCGATTGCGAACCGCATGGGTAAGACGATCGCCTTCGCCGGACGCATTCTCGGGGAGGGGCAGCCGAAGTATTTGAACTCTCCCGAGAGCCGGTTATTCAACAAAAGCCGTATTCTGTACAATCTGCACCAGTCCAAAGCATCCATCCGCAAAACGCGGCAAATCGTCCTGTTCGAGGGATACGGTGATGTCATTTCGGCGTGGGAGGCAGGTGTACAGAACGGGGTAGCCACGATGGGAACCTCGCTCACTGAGGGTCATGTGGCCCTGATGAAGAGCCTTGGAGATGAGATCGTGCTTGCCTATGATGGAGATAAGGCTGGACAAGCTGCCGCCCTTAAGGCCATTCCTATCCTGGAAGCCAGCGGACTGCGGGTCAAGGTAGCACTGCTTCCAAGCGGCCTCGACCCGGATGAATTCATCTCCCGGCATGGCGGGGACAGATTCAGGGAACAGGTGATTGACTCTGCTGTGTCTTCCATCAAATTTAAGCTTATATATCTGAAAAAAAACCATATACTCCTAGAGGAAGACGGCAAAATTGCCTATGTCAAGGAGGCTCTGGAGATTATCGCCGGGCTCCCTTCTTCAACGGAGCGGGAGGTATACTTGCGGGAAATCGCCTCCGAGCTTGAGCTGTCCTATGACAGTCTGAAGCAGGATTGCAATTTACTTCGTGCCTCCATGCAAAAAAACAACCCCGAAGGGGATAATAACGACAATAGGTGGAATAATGGTAGGCATAAAAAAGGGCAAGTGCAGACACCTACGTTGCTGCCTGCTTACCATGTTGCGGAACGGCGCCTGTTATCCTTAATGATTCAAGACCCGGAAGCAGCAGCCTATGTGGGTGAACGGCTCGGGGAAGAGTTCAATATTGATGATCATGCGGCAATCGCCGCTTATCTATATGCTTATTATGCGCAAGGCAAACCACCCGGCATCAGCCGGTTTCTATCATCGCTTCAGGACGACCGTCTGGAGAAGACCGCAACGGCCATCTCCATGATGGATACCCCTCCGGACTGGAATACGCAGGTTCTGGACGATTGTATTCGTGAAGTGCGGAAGTATCCTCTGCAGCGCAAAATTGAACCCAAGCGTGAAGAGATGATTCAGGCGGAGAAATCCGGTGACTTTTTGCGTGCAGCACAAATAGCAAGTGAAATTTTAGCCCTAGAGAGACAATGAGCTGTTGACAGGATGTACCTAGGGAGGAGGGAGTCGAATTATGGCGAACGATCAGCACACTGAACTGGAAGCGGAATTTACTCTGGATCAGGTTAAGGATCAGCTTATTGATCACGGGAAGAAAAGATCATCACTTAATTACAAAGATATCATGGAGAAATTGTCGCCATTCGATCAGGACCCCGAGCAGATGGAGGAATTCTACGAGCAGCTGAGCGATCTGGGGATCGAGGTTGTCAATGAGAACGATGAAGAGGTGAACAGCCTTCGTCCAAGCGAAGACAATGAGGACAAAGAAGGTGACGACTTCAGCTTTGACGATGATCTGTCGCTGCCTCCGGGTATCAAGATTAACGACCCCGTCCGGATGTACTTGAAGGAAATCGGCCGCGTGCCGCTGTTATCGGCTGACGATGAAGTAGAACTGGCGATGCGAATCAAGAATGGTGATGAGGAAGCGAAGCGGAGACTGGCAGAAGCGAACCTGCGGCTCGTGGTCAGTATCGCCAAGCGTTATGTCGGACGCGGCATGCTGTTCCTGGATCTGATTCAGGAAGGTAACATGGGTCTGATCAAAGCGGTTGAGAAGTTTGACCATAACAAAGGCTTCAAGTTCAGTACCTATGCGACCTGGTGGATTCGTCAGGCGATTACGCGTGCGATTGCCGACCAGGCCCGTACGATCCGTATTCCGGTGCATATGGTCGAAACCATCAACAAGCTGATCCGGGTCTCCCGTCAACTCTTGCAGGAGCTGGGACGCGAGCCATCGCCGGAAGAGATTGCAGCGGAGATGGAGCTTACCGTTGAGAAGGTTAGAGAGATCATGAAGATTGCCCAGGAACCGGTATCGCTGGAAACACCAATCGGTGAGGAAGATGATTCGCATCTGGGAGATTTCATTGAGGACCAGGAGGCGCTGGCGCCTGCCGATGCAGCGGCGTATGAGCTGCTGAAGGAACAGCTGGAGGATGTGCTGGACACGCTGACTGAGCGTGAAGAGAATGTGCTCCGCCTGCGCTTCGGACTGGATGACGGACGGACGAGAACCCTTGAGGAAGTGGGCAAGGTGTTCGGCGTAACCCGCGAGCGGATTCGCCAGATCGAAGCCAAAGCGCTTCGTAAGCTGCGTCACCCTAGCCGCAGTAAGCGGCTGAAGGATTTCCTCGAATAGACCTTACAACCGGGACCTTCTGCTGCACGGTGGCAGGAGGTCCTATTATGTTGTCAAGGGGATTCACCAATGCTGTAGCCCCGACATGTGCGGGAGCTTGTAATGAAGTGAAGGCAAGTTCTGGAAAGAGGGATGCCGGTTGAACCTGGAGAAACGTGATACTATATTAAGAGAAATTCAATATTGGAGAAGAAGCAAGCTTCTGCCGGAGCAATACTGTGACTTCCTGACCAACCTGTATGATGATCAGGCAGAGACGGAGGACAGCAATCCGGTATCGTTACGGAATCTCCAGCAGGGAAGCATCAAAATTTGGCTGTTTGGTTTTGGAATTATTTCCTTGATTTTCTTGATTAGTCTTTATTTTAGCGTTTTTCCCTGGCCTTTGCAACTTGCTACAGCGCTCAGCGTCCTAATTATTTGTTATGGATATTCAGCGATTTACCTGAACCGCAACAAGACAATCAGTCTGATGCTGGCGGGGATCGGCAGCATTTTAACGTTGGGATTCGGATTATGGCTGATTGAGCTGCATAAGCTGAATGCTGATTTTTGGACACCGCTGCTGATTGCGGCCTGCGGGCTGCTGTGGTGTGTGCTTGGTTTTTTTCTGCGTATCGGACTGCTTCATTTCTGCGGATATGCCTTCTGGGCTCTGCTCTATGCAGGCTTCTTCGGACATGTCCGGCCGGACGCCTCTCTGCTGGAGCTGGAGCTGCTCTGGCTTCCGCTGTGTGTGCTTATGATCTGGATGAGCTGGTTGATGTATCACAAGGTTAGCGGGGTCTCAGGGGTGTACCTTGGGGCTGGTGTGGCTCTCTGGCTGATGCCGGAGGTGGACGCGCTATGGCTCAGAGGAGGATTCCCGGAATGGACCTCGCTTATAATAATACTGAAGATTGCAGTGGGCCTTGCGCTGCTGTTCCTCTTCAGAAAAAAATGGATAACGTGGGTGGCCTCATGAACAACGTAAAATTATCAGACCGGCTTCAGCTGCTGCTGGAGCAGGTCCCTGCGGGCAGCAGACTTGCCGATATCGGCTCAGATCATGCTCTGCTGCCAGTTGCCGCTGTGAAGAGCGGCCGTGTGCCTTCGGCTATTGCCGGAGAAGTAAATCCGGGACCCTATGAAGCGGCGCTTCGTGGTGTTGCGGAAGCAGGACTCGGTGCAAAGATCGCTGTACGGCGCGGAGACGGGCTGGAGGTGCTGGAGCCGGGGGAAGCGGACTGTATTACCATTGCCGGAATGGGCGGCTCGCTGATCGCGGCCATTCTGGAACGCGGGCAGAAGGTTGGCAAGCTGGCAGGGGTGAAGACGCTCGCGTTACAGCCCAATGTAGGCGAGGATATTCTGCGCCGCTGGCTGCTGCGGAGCGGCTGGGTGCTGGTCTCGGAGCATATTTTGGAGGAAGACGGCAAAATCTATGAAATCCTGACCGCTGTCCCTGAGGGTGCTGAAACGGCGGGGACGAATGAAGAGCTGTACAGCGAACGTCTGCTTGCCGGAGGGAAGATGGCTCTTGATCAGGCGCTGCTGCTCGAGATGGGACCGTTGCTGCTGCAAGCGCCAAGTGAAGTGTTCGCTGCTAAATGGCAGGGTGAAATCTCCAAGCTGGAGAGCATCCTGGCCTCACTCGCACGTTCGGAGCTGGGGGCGGCTGAGGAGAAGAGCAGCAGAATCAAGCTTCAGATTAAACGGATTGCGGAGGTGCTGGAATGTTTGCCAAAGGACAGACCGTAATTGGATATATGGAGCAGCTTGCCCCAAAGCATCTGGCTGAGGAATGGGATAATGTCGGTCTTCAGGTCGGCAGTCTCCAGAAGGAAATCACCGGGGTGCTGGTGGCACTGGATGTCAATGAGAGCATTGTGGATGAGGCGATTACCAAGGGCTGTAATCTGATTATTGCCCATCATGCGGTGATTTTCCGGCCGATCAAAGGGATTCTGACGGATACCCCGGCAGGCCGCTTATATGAGAAGCTGATCAAAAACGACATTGCCGTGTACATCAGCCATACGAATCTGGATGTGGCCGAAGGTGGAATGAACGACTGGATGGCTGATGCGCTTGGTATTGAGAATGGTGCACCGATCAAGGATATTCATACCGAGCAGCTGTCCAAGCTGGTTGTATTCGTGCCGAAGGATCATCACCAGAAGGTGCTGGATGCCATCCTTAACGCCGGAGCAGGCTGGATCGGCAATTACAGCCATTGCAGCTTCAATATCGAAGGCTACGGCACCTTCATTCCACAGGAGGGCACGGACCCGTACATTGGCACGCCAGGCAAGCTGGAGCGGGCTGAAGAAGTCCGCATCGAGACAATTGTGCCCCATACGATCCGTAACAAGGTGGTACAGGCCATGTTGAAGGCTCACCCGTATGAAGAGGTGGCTTATGACCTGTATTCCATGGACCTCAAGGGACGCAGCCTTGGACTTGGAAGAGTGGGGAAGCTGAAGGAGCAGGTGACGCTTGGCGAATTCATCGAGACAGTCAAACGCGGGCTGGATGTGGAGAGCGTGCGGGTGGTTGGAGATCTGGACCGCAAGATCCGCAAGGCGGCAGTCATGGGCGGGTCCGGTGCCAAGTATTACAGCAGCGCTATCTTCAGGGGAGCGGATGTGCTGGTGACCGGCGATATCGATTACCATACGGCACAGGATGCGCACCTCGCAGGAATCGCCTTGATCGATCCGGGCCATAATGCGGAGAAGATCATGAAGGTGAAGGTAGCGGAGTATCTCGCCGGCAAGCTGACGGAGCACAAGTACGGCACGGCAGTGCATGCCTCGCAGCCGGATACCGAGCCTTTTATATTCCTGTAGGCCGTCATTATTTGCACTTGTGCACTAGGCGGCATATCTGTATAATATACAATGTTGTTTCGGAAAGTTTGACAGACAATCGCCGGTATGCGTGAGAGCGCATGCGGGAGGAAAGTCCGGGCTCCACAAGGCAGGGTGCTGGATAACGTCCAGTCGGCGCGAGCTGAAGGATAGTGCCACAGAAATGGACCGCCGATGGCCGCTTTCGGGCGGCACAGGCAAGGATGGAACCGAGGTGTAAGAGACCCCGAGGAACGCTGGTGACTTCGTTCCTGGTAAACCCCATCTGGAGCAAGACCTAATGAGACGCAGCCGCTTCCCTAACCGGAAGCCGCAGCCTTCGCCTGAGGCGTGTCTAGGTTGGTCGCTGGAGCTGTGCAGTAATGTATGGCCTAGATAGATGATTGTCGCTTATGGTGGGAGGGTAGTTCCCGTCTGAACCACAACGAGCACAGAACCCGGCTTACGGCAAACTTTCCTAACTGACAACTTTAATAAGACATTACAGTAATCACAATTTCTGCATAATAAGACGGCGGCCTCCTGAGGGGGGCCGCCTTTTTGTATGAAAACGTAGAGTTGAACTGAATTATAGAGACAACACACGCTCCTCATACCGGGACAGCGCGGTGGTCAAACGCTGCACCGCGAGCGGTAGCAGTTCCGGCCGGGTATGGGTGAAATTCAGGCGCATCGTGTTCTTCATGGGCTGCTCCGAATAGAAAACTTCGCCCGGAACGAAGGCAACCCCTTGCTCCACGGCCAGCGGCAGCAGCTCGGCGGTATGAATCCGGGCCGGCAGGCTCAGCCACAGGAACATGCCGCCGCGCGGCTCCAGGAAGGATGTGTCCTGCCAGCTTTGCGAAGCCAGCTCTGCCGAGAGCAGCTTCATCCGTGACTTGTATTCCCGGGAGACCAGCCGGATATGGGCTTCAAGGTCGAAGGACAGCAGCAGCTCATGCAGGGCGCGCTGATCGATGGTGCTGGAGTGCAAATCGGCGGCTTGCTTGGCTCTGGCGATCATTGTGACCAGCCCGGCGGGGCCAACGATCCAGCCTGTCCGCAGTCCCGGAGCTACGATCTTGGAGAAAGTACCTGTATAGACCACGCAGGTATCCCCGCCCTGATTCCTGTCGATGGCTGCGAGGGCCTTAGGGTAGGCTTCTGGGGATTCATCGAACCTAATCTCTCCGTAAGGATTATCCTCCAGTATCAGCACGCCGTATTTCCGGCATAGCTCCACCACTTGCTCACGGCGTGCCCTGCTCCAGGTTGCGCCTGAAGGATTGTTGAAGGTGGGAACGGCGTATAACAGCTTAGGGCGGTGCACTCGAAGCTGATCTTCGAGATGCTCTGGCAGCAGCCCGTCCTCATCGCTCTTTACAACATGGATGTCTGCACGGTACGAGCCCAGTACCTGCAAGGCGGCCAGATAGGTCGGTGCCTCTACAAGTACGGTGTCTCCCGGATCAAGCAGAATTCTGCATAGCAAATCTATGGCCTGCTGGGAGCCGGTAGTGAGGATCATTTCCTCGGTGGAGACAGGGATGCCCTGTTGCCCCAGTCTGGCGGCAATCTGTTCACGCAGCGGAAGATAGCCTTCTGTCAGTCCATATTGCAGCGCAGAGCTGTCGCCGCTCAGAACG
The DNA here is from genome assembly GCF_000517865.1 of Paenibacillus sp. FSL R7-269. Lineage (NCBI taxonomy): Bacteria > Bacillati > Bacillota > Bacilli > Caryophanales > Paenibacillaceae > Paenibacillus > Paenibacillus sp. FSL R7-269. The sequence goes on along the minus strand of NZ_ASPS01000002.1, from coordinate 98,051 downwards.
CGGCTGTAAGCCTCCCGGATCGCTTCTGCCGGAAACAGCTCTTCGGCAGGCAGCCCGCCGGCAAGCGAGATGATGTCCTTACCCTGTGTGATCTTAAGGATATCGCGGACTGCGGAGGACCCCAGGTGGTTCGTCATATCCGCATAGTTGATCTTCATATTCATGCTCCCTGCTATTCTGAATTTTGTAGTATCATAACGGTATAGCGGTATAACAGTAAAGCGGTAAATATAACAGTTAGGAGGCGGCAGACCATGCATATTGATTTACTCCGCAGCGGAGACAAATCGCTGCCCCGGCAGATTAGTGAGACGATCGCACAGCGGATCACCTCGGGTCTGCTCCAGCCGGGCACACAGCTGCCGTCCGTTAGAGGTCTGTCTTCCTCCTTGAATGTAAGCCAGGTAACGGTAAGCAAGGCTTATGCTGACCTGGAGCTGCGCGGACATATTCTGTGCAGCCAGGGCAAGGGCTGTTATGTAGCAGAACGGGACCGAAGCAGGCAAGTGGCAGAGGCGGGGTCGGGGTGGCAGGACGGCTATGATGACTATCTGCCAAGGGCCCAGCTATGGCGTAATTTCGATTATTCAGAGGTGGACTATCCCTTTCATCTGGCCTCCATCCACAGCAGTTTGCTCCCACTGGGACCTATTGGCACGACCATGGCAACACTTGTGAAGGAGCAGCCTGAGCTGATGGCCACCTACGGTAATTTTCAAGGAGACCCGGAGCTGCGCGAGGTGATGCGCAGGCACCTGCAGAGCCGGGGAATCCAGCTGGGCGCCAGTGATTTGATGATCACAAGCGGCGCACAGCAGGGGATCGATCTGGTCGCCCGGACCTTTGTCGGTCCGGGGGATACGGTGTATCTGGAGGCACCCAGCTATACTGGGGCGATAGATGTTTTTGCAGGGCGGGGGGCTGAGATGATCTTCGTTCCGATGGACGGGGACGGAATGCGGGTGGACCGGCTTACCGCAATGTGTGACCGGAGGCCGCCTAAGCTCATCTATACCAATCCGACCTTCCAGAATCCGAGCGGGGTCACCATGAGCATGCCAAGAAGACAGCGCCTGCTGGAGCTTGCCCGCAGCTACCGCTGTCTCATTGTGGAGGATGATCCGTTCAGTGACCTGTACTTCCATCAGCCGCCCCCGGCGTCCATTAAATCGCTGGATACCGCCGGACATGTAGTCTACATGAAGAGCTTCAGCAAAGTTCTCGCCCCCGGCTGCCGGATCGCCTGTGTCGCCGCTCAGGGCAATATCCTCTCCCGGCTGATCGCCGCCAAGTCGGCCAGTGATCTGGGCAGTCCGCTGCTGACCCAGCGGGCTGTACTGCCCTTCATCGAGCGCCAGTATGACGAGTACGCAGCGAAGCTGCGGTCAGCGCTGCGTGTCCGCCAGGAGGCGGCAGCGAGGCTGCTGAAGCAGTATGCTCCGGCCGGGGTAACCTGGCAACTGCCGGGGGGAGGGCTGAATCTGTGGCTGCAGCTGCCGGAATCCCCTGCAATTGAGGAGCTCCACACTCTCGCCGAGCAGGAAGGGATCTCCTTCCTGCCGGGCGATGTCTGCTATGCCGGGGATATACCCTCCAGGCATATCCGCTTAAGCTATTCGCAGCTGACGCAGGAGGGGATGGAGCGCGGACTCCGCAAGTTCCTGCTGCTGTTGGAACGGCATCTGCACTCTTAGCAGCTTATTGTATAGAATCCAGCTGTTTGCCGACCTGCTGCGGGAACAGCTGGAGCGGAACCTGGCCTCCTCCTGCGGCCTGCAGGGTACGGTAGATATCCACCTGGCCCCAGCCGTAATACTTATCATGGCCAGCGGTGCCCAGATCGATGGCATTAGAGGTCAAGAGCGCGGTCACTTCCTTGTTCGTCAGCGCAGGGTTCAAGGAGCGCACCAGTCCGGCCAGCGCCGCTACATGGGGACTGGCCATCGAGGTGCCGGATAACGCAGCATACTGATTATCGGGATAGGTGCTGGCAATGCTCTCCCCGGGTGCAGCCACATCGATGTAGTCCCCGTAATTGGAGAAGGAAGCACGCTCTCCCGCCGCATTCGTTGCGGCGACTGCAATCACCTCTTCGTAGGCTGCGGGATATCCCGGCCGCTCCGTATTGTCATTGCCGGAAGCGGAGACAATCACCACATCCCGGTCATAGGCATACTTAATTGCATCATGCAGAAACTGCGAGTCGGCATAGTTGCCCAGGCTGAGATTAATCACCTTAGCCCCCTGATCTGCCGCCCAGATAATGCCTTCGGCCACCGAATAGGTGGTGCCTGCCCCGGAATTATCCAGCGCTTTTACCGGAAGGATCTTGTTATACCAGCTGATGCCGGCGACCCCTTCTTCATTATTGGTTAACGCTCCAATGATGCCGGCCACATGGGTGCCATGTCCAACATCGTCGTCCGGCGTGCTGCCGCTCGTAATCGCATTGTAGCCCTTGAGCAGCTGCCCCTTCAGATCCGGGTGGTTCGCTTGAACACCGGTATCCACAACGGCGATTACGATCTCCTTGCTGCCCTTGGACAGATTCCAGCCCTGCGGGGTTTCAATCGCCGGCAGATTCCACTGGTAAGTGGAGAAGAGCAGGTCATTGGGCGTAATTACATTCGCTCCCGGATTTTCGCTGACCGCATCATTGGTTAAGTACATATAGTGAGGCTCTGCGTACAGCGGATGCCACTTATTGGCGAAGTAGGTCTTGAGCTGGGAGTAACTCATCTTGTCCGACCGGAAAATATAAGCATACCCCAGCTTGCGCGGCTCCTTGCAGCGGATATCGGCGGCGATGGTCTGAAGCTGTGCCGCAGTGGGATGTCCGTTCGGGAAGCGGACGACAATCTCATTCTCGTAGTAATGGCTGGCGTTCTCATTGTCATGTCCGGTCTTGACTGTGATGTCCTTCAAGGTATCGGCGTGGACAGATTCTATCCGGTACTTGCCTTCCTTCGGGTACGGAATGAGCCGCAGATTCTTGAGCTGATGCAGTGCAACGCGGTCCAGAATCTTCTGGTTAATCAGGGCGATGACAGCCATTTGACCCTCCCGGTTACGCTGGGCTACGAAATAATACTTTTTGTCGCCGATGATGAACGAGGGGGATTCATAGGACTGGTGGCCTTTGATCGCAGATTTGGCGGTGTTCAGATAATGAAGCAGCTGTTTATTCTCCTGATCGGTTCCTTCGGGCAGAGAAGATTTGAAGGTAGTTGTCTTACGGGTGTTGAAATCAACCAGCATCAGCATGGTAATATGCCCGTGCCCCTGTTGAAGGCTCTGCGCATATGCTGAGATAGCTTCAGGCGAAGCGTGATGCATATCGGCCAGCAGGGTGCTCAGATGTCTGTTTACATCGACGCGGTTCAGCTTGTCAGTGGCCGTTACATCCTGCACAAGGGTGGTTTTCTTAATCACTTTTTCCTGAGAGGGATTAGGCACAGATGCTTGCTGAAGGGTACCGCCGCCGCCTTCCGGCCGCAGGGCGAAGGTGAGCAGCAGTACGGTCAGCGCGGCAGTAACTATACCGGCGACGGTTAAATTTTTACGTGACATGATTTCCGCTCCATTCCTCGTGGTTTCATATACCTGTTAGAGTTCGGAGCAGAAGCCGGTTTTATGCATCTTACGAAAAGGCTACCGCCGTCCTTGGTTTTATGTTAATATCAAAAAGAAAGCGCCTTCCGGGGCGTGTACTGCTCTTTCCAGAAGCAGGATTCTTCTCCGCTATCAGTACGGTGGAGGCTTAGGAGATTTTGTGATACTATCAAGAGAGTACAACTGCAATGTCTAAGTGTCATTAACAACTACTAATGCAAGGAACAATAAGGGGGAGCAACCGCCATGTCAGCAGCCAATGTGCAGAAATTGTGTGAATCGACGAGAGAGAAGCTTAAATCCGTTATCGAAAAAATGGAACTGTTCCTGAATGAGCATGCACTGCCGCAGCTTGTTACCGAAGAGGATGAAGAAACGCTGCATTTTTATCGGGGGTTCTTGTCCGATCTCCGCCATCTGCTGGTGTTCTCGGAAATGTCTTATGAGAAGCTTGGGCTTGCACTGCGCCGCGCTACCTTCGATGAACCTTTTGCGCAAAAAGCGCTATATAATGTATATCATCTTGGAGTTAATAACTTCTTCTATCCTAAGAATGAGAGTTATTCGGAGGATGGACGTTACGCCTATACCGGGCAAGATGCGATCCGTTTCCGCAAGAAGCCAGTGCGTCCGGCACGCGATATCATTATGGAGATCACCAAGGTCTATGAGGAACTGCGTGATGATCTGACTTATTATGAGAATGATTATTTGACGGAGAAGCGGATGCAGAATCAGCTGTAATTGATTGTCAGGTCTATAATCTTTTTTCTGTAAAAGGCTGTCCCAACTGCCGACATGGCTGCTTGGGGCGGTCTTTTTGTTATTTCTGGTGAGCAGCCTTCAGCCGCATAGCCAATTTCCCTGGCGGGCATAATACATGGCGAGGTGATCATTATGACAAACGCCAAACCGCTTGTGAAATGTAGTGTGAGCAACTGTCATTTTTGGGGAGAACAGAACCTGTGCCGTGCCGAGGAAATTGTCATTGAGATCGATCAGCATGCAGGCAGCCGTTACATGGAGGAATACGCAGAGGAGATGACGGCGGGTAATCATCATGATCATGCCGGAACCTCGTCCGCAACCTGTTGTCTGACGTTCAAGCCGAACGCCTGAGAAGGAGGCCCTTATGGATAATCCGAATGATGAACCCAAAGTGGACCGTTCCGCCCGCAGAAAGGTAATTTTGCGCCCGCGCAGCAGAGTCGATTACCCCCGCCGGGACAGAAGCCACAATGAGGAGTATGCAGCTGAGCTCAGCCCGCTCCCATCGCAGCTTCAGAGCACGATGGAACGGAGCGGCGAAGCTCAGCGGACGACGGGTGGCGTGAGCGAGGGAGAAGACAAGAGAATCGGCTATATAGGCCTGGGCTTCGGTGTTGTCTCCTTATTCATCTGGTCCATTATATTGGGGCCAATTGCCGCGGTTCTGGGGTATTATGCGTATGCCAGAGGACAAAAATCAGCCGGGGCCTGGTCAATGGGTCTGGGGATTGTATCCACTTTAAGCTATTTTGTCTTAATTCCTTTTGCCCGTTAGAGCCGGCTGAATCCACACATCCGATTTCCAAAACAGGCTATCAGACCTAACTATGCAGGTCTGAGGTCTGTTTTTTCGCTTAGGCATATAGTAATTGCTGATAATAAATAGTAAAGTTCAAATATAAGACTTCGTGTGAAAGAGGGAATGGATGCATGTCAATCAATGCCGCTGGACCAAGCGGTCAGTTGAAATGGGTAGACTTAAGAAGCTCAAGCATGAAGCGTGAGGATACCAAAGCGAACCCCGGAGTGACCGGTTCCTCGGCGGCAGCGTTCACCGCGATGCTTCAGCAGGCGGCGGGGACGTCTCAAACCACTGACAACAGCAATAAAAGCACATACGTTGCTCTTGCAGGTACCTCTTCGATGGATAATCTGCTGTGGCAGCAGCTTGGGGAAGCAGCAGCGTCCAATAGCGGCATTTCCGGGGAAATAACGCAGACCGTGCCGACGGATTATGAACAGCTGATTCAGACTGCCAGCGCGAAATATGGCGTTCCGGTTGATCTGATCAAGGCGGTTATTGATACGGAATCCTCCTTCAATCCGAATGTTGTATCTTCTGCCGGTGCCAAAGGACTGATGCAGTTAATGGACGGAACAGCGAGCGGCCTGGGTGTCTCCGATCCCTTCGATCCTGCCCAGAGCATTGACGGCGGCGTCCGATACCTCTCGTACCAGCTTAAGCGGTATGACGGACAGGAGAAGATGGCGCTGGCCGCCTATAATGCCGGGCCGGGCCGGGTGAACAAGCTTGGAGTCAGCAGCGATGCTGAGCTTATGGCGAACCTCTCTGAGCTTCCGAAGGAGACTCAGGCTTACATTGCCAAAATAGAACGCGCCCGCGCGCAATTCGCGGTATAATATAAGGATCAAACGGAATCTGCACCCTGCTTCTTTTGCGGGTCGGGCCGTTTGATCCTTTTTGCAACATATAAGCAGTTATGAATTCTACTCAACAAAGGAGAAGGCCGATATATGCTGTATTGGGATTACGCCGCTGCTGCCCCTCCCTATGAGGAGGTAGTGCAGACACTGGAGCAGGTGATGAGGAAGCACTTCGCCAACCCCTCTTCCCTGCACCGGGCGGGAGAAGAGGCGGACAAGCTGATTAAGCGGGCGCGCGAGGTGTGTGCAGCTGCGCTTGATGTGCTGCCGCAGGAAATTATATTCACCTCGGGTGCTACCGAGAGCAACAATCTGGCGGTCAAAGGGGCTGCACTGCAGTATCAGAGCAGGGGGCGGCATATTGTGACCACGGAGCTGGAGCATCCTTCCGTCTACGAGAGCTGTCTTCAGCTACAGAAGCTGGGTTGGGAGGTTACCTTCGTAGCTCCTAATCCTCAGGGAGTGGTCGAACCTTCGCGGATTGCCGCTGCGGTCCGGCCGGATACGGTGCTCGTCAGCGTGATGCATGTGAATAATGAGATCGGCACGGTTCAGCCGCTGCGCGAGATCGGACAACAAGTCAAGGCGGTGAACCGCCGGACGTTATTCCATGTTGACGGCGTGCAGGGCTACGGGAAGCTTGAGGTTGAACTTAAGGCCTGGCAGGCAGATCTGTACAGCCTGTCTGCACATAAATTACGCGGGCCGCGCGGGACGGGACTTCTCTATGTGAGAGAAGGGGTGACGTTGTTTCCCTTGTTGACTGGCGGTTCCCAGGAACAAGGTAAGCGCGCCGGGACAGAGAATGTGCCGAATATTGTAGCTTCAGCCAAGGCCATGCGGATGAGCGGGGAACAGCGGGAGGCATTCAGCGCCCGGATTCGTCCGCTCAAGGCGCAGCTGGAGAAATATATAGCAGGGATACCGGAGCTTGTACTGAACAGTAGTAGGGACGGGGCGCCGCATATTGTCCACTTCTCTTACCCCGGCATGAAGGGGGAAGTCTTGGCCCGCAGGCTGGAGGAGCTTGGGATGGCGGTCGCCACACGCTCCGCCTGTTCCTCGCGTCTGGCCGAGCCGAGCCGGATTCTGCTGTCGATGGGCAGGGATACCGCTGCTGCGCTTGGCGGCATACGGATCAGCCTGGGGGACAGTCATACGCAGCAGGACGTGAGCCGGCTGGAACAGGCGCTGCTGGCAGCCGTCCAATCCTTGAAGATTGCAGAAGGAGGCATGAAATAACCAATGACAACAAGAGAGACAGGTAGCGGAGCACAGAATGCAGGATACGCAAGCAGCATGGACTATGCCGATATGCTCCTGCTGCGCTTCGGAGAGTTCATCCTGAAAGGAAAGAACCGCAGCCGGTTCGAGAAGACCGTACTGCGGCATGTGAAGGAGATGGTGAAGCCGTATCCGAATGTGAAGCTGACCCGGGAATTCGGGCGGATCTACGTCGAATTGAACGGTGAACCCGCAGGAGAATTAACGGAGGCGCTCGTAAAAGTATTCGGGATCGCCTCGATTAGCCCGGTGAAGGTCTCCCGGCCGGAATTTGAGGATATTCTTGCGGCCAGCCGGACCTTCCTCCACCTTATTGCTCCGGCAGCGGGAACCAGCTTCAAGCTTAGCGCGCGCCGGGTGTGGAAGGGCTTCCCTTACGGCTCTATAGAGATGAATAAGCTTATAGCTACACCGCTGCTGCAGGGCTATCCGGGGCTGCTTGTAGATGTGAAGTCTCCCGATTTGGAGCTGAAGATTGAGATTCGAGAAGGTCATACTCTTATTTTCTGCGAGAATATTGCCGGAGTCGGCGGCTTCCCTCTGGGAACGAACGGCAAAGCTATGCTGCTGCTCTCCGGCGGGATCGACAGTCCGGTGGCTGGCTGGTCATCCATGCGCAGGGGGCTGGAGGTGGAGTGCATCCACTTTTACAGCTATCCTTATACGAGTGAGCTTGCCCGCCAGAAGGTTGTAGATTTGACGCGTATCTTGTCGCGTTATGCCGGTGTAATTAAGCTGCATCTGGTTCCGTTTACGGAGGTGCAGACCTCTTTTACCGGGATCGGGCAGGATAATCTGATTATTACGCTGATGCGCCGGGCTATGCTGCGGATTGCTACCGCCCTTGCGGAGAAGGAGGGGGCGCTTGCGCTGATTACCGGCGACAGTCTGGGCCAGGTGGCCAGCCAGACTCTGCCCAGTATGAATGTGATCGGGCGTGCAACGGCTCTGCCGCTGCTGCGTCCGCTGGTGATGATGGACAAGAGTGAGATCGTGGAGCTCTCGAAGACCATAGGTACGTATGACTTGTCCATTCTGCCATATGAAGATTGCTGTACACTGTTCGTGCCCAAATCGCCGACAACGAATCCGAATATGCGGATTGTAGACAAGATTGAAGCGACGCTGCCAGGCTATCAGGCCTTACTTGATACGGCGGTTGCCGGAACCGAAACCGTACTCATTACACCTTATGGCAACGAGAAGCCGGAAGACTTAGTACCGGCACAGGCAGGCCTTCAGGAAGAGTGGTTCTGAAGAGCGGGGTCCGTCCGGCGGCGCTTCCAGTGTCCCGCAGCCAGGATACCGGCAATTACTGCGGCGATGAACAGAATGTGCAGCAGCGGATGTGCCTTGAAGTAAGGGGCAATAACCTTCTCGCCGGAAATCATAGTGGAGGCTGTGAAGCCGAGTACGCCTGACCCGAGATAGATAATCCATGGATATCTGTTGATTAACCGGATAAACAGGGTACTTCCCCAGACCACAATAGGCACACTGATCAGCAGTCCCAGCACCACTAACGTAATATTATGATTCGCTGCACCGGCAACAGCAATGACGTTGTCCAGTCCCATGGCTGCGTCTGCTATCACAATCGTCCGAACAGCTGCCCACAGAGTTCCACCGGCCTGAATATCCGTCTCTGCACTGCCGCCGGACAGCAGCTTATAGGCTATAAGGATCAGCAGCAGCCCGCCGATCGCCAGCAGCCATGGAATCTTTAGCAGCCACACCACAAGAATCGTCGCGATGATTCTCAGGATCACTGCACCGCCTGTGCCAAGCAGAATCGCCTGCTTCTGCCGCTTTCCTTGCAGGTTCCGCGCGGCGAGGCCGATGACGATGGCATTGTCGCCCGCCAGAATAAGATCGAGGAACACAATATTTAGCAGAGATAATATGAAATCCGCAGCGGATGTATTCATCCCGGGTCACTCCTATAGGTTTGATAGCTTGCAGTCCTCTTGCAGCCAGTCAGGCCGGAGACTATAGATATACGCTGCAATCAGGCCGTACATGCACAGTTTCTGAAATAGCGGGACAAGAAGCATAGCTTGTCGCCCCCCGGCATACATGTAGATACATGGAGTTCAGGGAGGCTGAGGTGGATGGATTCATTATTGCTGCTTGGTGAAATTCTAATGATTAATCTGGTGCTCAGCGGAGACAACGCCATGGTCATTGCGATGGCCAGCAAAAATCTGCCGGAGAAGCACAGGAAGCTGGCTGTCTGGTGGGGGGCCGCCGGAGCGGTCGCGCTGCGTTGTATCCTGACCTTCGCCGCAGTGCTGCTGCTCAAGATTCCCTATATTGAGGCTGGAGGGGCTATGCTGCTGCTATGGATTTCCTTCAAGCTGCTGCTCGAGGACGAGGAAGAGCTGAGAATTGAGGGAAGCCCCAGCGTCTGGAAGTCGGTACGCACCATCCTGCTGGCGGACTTCATCATGAGTCTGGATAATGTACTGGCGATTGCCGGGCTTGCCAAAGGGGATCTGGCACTCATCGTAATCGGGATTGCGATCAGCATTCCGATTGTCGTCTGGGGGAGCGGCATTATCGTGGGCTGGCTGCACCGCTTCCCGGTGCTGATCTTCATCGGTGCCTATATTCTGGCGTATACCGCCGGGAACATGCTGCTGCAGGATGCCAAATTCGGCCCGGTGATTTCGTTCCTGTTGCCGTCGCTTCATGCTATGCTGCCGATACTGCTGGGCATTATCGTGGTTGTTACGGGCATGCTGAAGCACAGGAAAGTATCCGCAGGCTGATAACCGGTAATAATAAGGCTGTACCAAAAGCTGGAAGGCTTTGGTGCAGCCTTATTTCGTTTTTCTAGAGAATGCTCTGCCGCGATGTGTGAAGAATGATGGTGTTTTATGCGTTTATCAGCTAAAATAAAGGGAAACCTGTCGCCGGATTTGTCTGCTGAAGGGGCAAGGACTGGTGAAAAGACACGAAATTTTGAAGGGATAGGTGAAAGATGTCTTCCAAAAATGACATGAAACTGGGTGTGTTCATCGCCGCGGCCGGCCTCGTGATTCTGCTGGGCAAGCTGGGGGTGTTCGGTTTTCTGGGACGGGCCTTATGGCCGCTCATCATTCTGGTTCCGGGCCTGTTCCTGCATGTGCTCTTTTTCACCCGCCGGGCTTCTGCATCTGTACTCATTCCAGCGGGCATACTATCGGTGTACGGCTTGCTCTTCGGCTTATGCAATACCTGGGGCTGGGACCTCATGAGACACTTATGGCCTGTTCTTCTGCTGGGGATCGCGGTGGGACTGTACGAATATTCCCTGTATGCTTCAGTCAGAACAAGAGGCTTGACCACCGCCGCGGTAATTCTGGGGCTGCTTAGCCTTGTGCTGGTTATCTTCACCCTGCTCGGCACCGGGGCGCTCTATCTGCTCGGCGCTGTGCTGGTAGCTGCGGGACTGTGGCTGATGCTGGGGAGAGGCAGACCGGGAAGCCGCAAGAAGTGGAACGGTGGCTGGTAAACAGACCGGCAACACGCCCTGATAGGTTAATTCAAGACCGCTGAGCCGGACATGAGGCAAAATTAGAAAAATTAAGCGGACTTGGCAACGTTTTTTTCAGAAAAAGACTTGCTTTTCATAGTACTTTCACTATAAAATTAAGGAATGTTGGAGCGTCGGCTTTCTGCCTGGCGCTTCTTTTGTGAGACTGCCGTGACATGCTAAGAATTTAAACAGTTTTAATTTGATAAATGAGAGGATTTGGATACAAATCATGCATTCAAGAAAAGATATCCGTAATATTGCGATCATTGCCCACGTTGACCATGGTAAAACAACACTCGTCGATCAGCTTCTCCAGCAGTCCGGGATTTTCAGCGCGCACGAGCACGTTCAAGAACGCGCCATGGACTCTAACGATATCGAACGGGAACGTGGAATTACAATCCTAGCTAAAAATACAGCAATCACTTATAAAGAGTTCCTGATTAACATCGTAGATACACCTGGACACGCTGACTTCGGCGGCGAAGTAGAACGGATCATGAAGATGGTTGACGGTGTACTGCTCGTTGTTGACGCTTATGAAGGCTGCATGCCGCAGACCAAGTTCGTACTGCGCAAGGCGCTGGAACAGCACCTGACCCCAATTGTAGTCGTGAACAAGATTGACCGTCCGGCTGCGCGTCCGAAGGAAGTTATTGACGAAGTGCTGGACTTGTTCATTGAGCTTGAAGCCAGTGACGACCAGCTTGAATTCCCTGTAGTTTACGCATCTGCGCTTAACGGCACATCGAGCATGGTTCCTGAGAAGCAGGATGAGACAATGCTTTCACTTTATGAAACAATCGTTGAGCATATCCCTGCTCCAACTGAGAAGGTTGAAGAGCCGCTGCAGTTCCTGGTAACTCTGATGGACTACAACGAATACCTGGGCCGTATCGCTATTGGCCGCGTCAACCGCGGTGTAATCAAGCAAGGCCAGTCCGTTACAGTCATCATGCGTGACGGCAAGAGCAAGACTGCCCGTATCGAGAAGCTGTTTGGCTTCCAGGGTCTGAAGCGCGTGGAGACAGAAGAGGCCGGCGCAGGCGACATCGTGGCTATTGCCGGTATCAAGGACATCAACATCGGTGAGACGATTGCTGATTCGCAGCATCCTGAAGCACTGCCTGTTTTGAAGATTGACGAGCCTACCATGCAGATGACGTTCCTCGTGAACAACAGCCCGTTCGCAGGTAAAGAAGGCAAGTGGGTTACTTCCCGTAAGCTTCGTGAGCGTCTGTTCAAAGAACTGGAAACGGATGTGAGCTTGCGTGTAGATGAAACAGACAGTCCTGATGCGTTTATCGTTTCTGGACGCGGTGAGCTTCACCTTGGTATTCTGATCGAGAATATGCGTCGTGAAGGTTATGAAATGCAAGTGTCCAAACCACAAGTAATCATTAAAGACATCGATGGTGTTAGATCTGAGCCGCTTGAGCGCCTCATGATTGACATTCCAGAAGATAGCATGGGTTCCGTTATGGAAAGTCTGGGCAGCCGTAAAGCCGAGATGGTCAACATGATCAACCACGGCACCGGCCAAGTCCGTCTGGAATTCCTGATTCCGGCACGCGGCCTGATCGGCTACAACACACACTTCCTGACGCTGACACGCGGCTACGGTGTAATGAACCATGCCTTCGATAGCTATGCTCCACTGGTTGGCGGCCAAGTTGGCGGACGTCATCAGGGTGTGCTTGTTGCAAGCGAAAGTGGAACAACAACCCAATACGGAATCGTGGGTGTTGAGGATCGTGGTATTCTCTTCCTGGATGCAGGTACAGAAATTTATGAAGGTATGATTGTAGGCGAGCATACACGTGATAACGATATTATCGTTAACATTTGTAAAGAAAAAGCACTTACCAACATGCGTACCTCAGGCAAAGATGATACTGTAAAAATGAAGACACCACGTAGTTTCTCTTTGGAAGGTGCACTTGAATATTTGAATGATGATGAATATTGTGAAATCACTCCTAAATCTGTACGTCTGCGCAAAAAGATCCTGAATAAGGGCGAACGCGAGCGTGTAGAGAAGCAGCGTAAGGCGGCGCAAGCCAGCCAAGCGTAAGCGGATGACAATGAAGCCGCCGGATGAACAATCCGGCGGCTTTTATTATTTTTCCGGTAACGGATCTTTCAAATTGCAGGGATTAATAGCAGTACAAAACGGCGGCGGGTGATATAATGTAAGCGTAACTTATGATCCGGGAGGAGTGACGGGTTATGCAAAGCTGGTTCGCTGAGCACCCAGTTATCGCTTATATTGTCATTTTTATCTTACTGACTTATGTGTACAACCGAGTATTCCGCGTCAATCAGAAGCTGCCGGTCGGCAAAGAGATCGTGCTGTATGTGATGATGGCGGCAGGCTCAGGCATGCTTCTTATCTTCCAGCATGACAAGCTGCCGATCATCCAGTGCCTGCTGGTAGCGGTCGGGCTGATGCTGCTTGTGCGGGTCCGCTACCTGGTGGAGGCCCGGCAGAAGCGGAAGGCTGCAGCGGCTGCAAAACGGCAGTAGGCGCAACTTTTGATGATAGGGTTCGTCTAAGTTATTACGAAGTTATCTACTTCAATTCCAGTTGAATGAAAAGGAACTAAATGGATTATGAATACAAGCAAGGGTAATTTGCCACCCAGAAGGAACGGCCAGCAAGGAAGCGCCAATACTAACAGGCAGCAGCCTAGGTCTGCTGCTTCAACTACAACCGCAAAGAAAAAAGCGCGGAAGCCGAAAAAGCGCGGATTCTTCGCCCGGCTGATGAGAGTGCTGCTCACCATTCTCCTGATTGCTGTTATAGCTGCATTAGGCTACGCAGGGTATTTGTACTGGAAGGTGGATCACGGAGGATTCGGAGTGGACCAGCCGGTTGCCGCAGGGCAATCCGCCTCGGAGAAGCCGCTGACGATGCTGCTGCTCGGTACGGACAACCGTCCGAAGCACCCGTCCAACCTGACGGATGTGATCATGGTCGCGGCCTTGAACCCGGAGACCAAATCGGCTACAGTGGTCTCATTACCCCGCGATACATATGTCGAGCTTGGCGGATACAAGAAGACGAAGATTAATGCCTTTTACTCTCGCTTCAAGAGTAAGGAGAAGACCTCCGGGACTCTGGCTGAGGATGAGATGAAGAAGATGATGGGCAAATATCTGGACATTAAGGTCGATTACGCTACCGTGCTGGATTTCCAGGGCTTCCGGGATATTGTAGATGAGTTCGGCGGCGTGGACGTTAATATCAGCGCCAATATGTGTTACACGGACAGTGTGGACGGCACCAACATTAATCTCAAAAAAGGCGAAGCCAAGCTAAATGGTGATAAAGCGCTGGATTATGTGCGTTACCGCAAGTCCAACTGCAAGCCGGCGACGAAGCCATCGGATGATTTTGAACGCAATAAGCGCCAGAACGAGGTACTGACTTCATTGATCTCTCAGATGCAGTCGCTGGGCGGCGTCCTCAAAATCGGCCGGGTGCTGGATGCGGTGGATAATAATCTGGAGAGCGATATCGAGAATGCGCAGATTAAGAGCCTGATCGCAACGTACTGGGATATACCCAAGGAGAATGTCGAATATGTACCGGTAACCGGAACCTGGCGCAGCCCCTATGTATATATTAACGATAAGGAGCTGGACGCAGCTAAGAAAAGCCTCCAGGACCGGATATCCGGAGTGTCCGCTGCAGTGGTCTCAGGCCAGCCTTGAGCAGCGGGCAGGGTACAATCTGTAAATTGAATGCAAGTTTCGTCCTGTGCTATAATATAATAAATTGAAAGTATTCTTGCCGCATAGGGGGCCTGTAACTATGTCTGAAGCCGTTGCTCAGCTCAATGAAACTCTGCTAGCTATGCTGCAATCGGAGACGTTTGTTCTTCTTAATACTGTGGATGCAGAATCCGGAGGACCTACGTCGACTGCGATCTCCTGGATCTATGCTGTGAGCCCTTCCATTGTCCGGCTGGCTGTGGACCACCGCTCCAGACTGGTGAACAACATGAAGGTTAATCCCAGGGTAACGATTACCGTGTTTGGCGAAGGGACGGTGCATGCCATTAATGGTCATGCTGCGGTTCGGCTGGACCCGTTGCCGGATGTTCCGTTTAAGATGTGCTGTTTTGATATTGAGATTGAAGCGGTCCGCAATGCGCTGTTCTATGGTGCGCACCTGGAATCTGCTCCGAAATATGCGAAGGTATACGATGCACGTGCGGCTGAGAAGCTGGACGGACAAGTGTTTGCCGCCATGCAAAAAGCCTAGTGTGCTATCACTAGGCTTTTTTTGAAATTAGCTCCTATCGGGTATTGCCTTGCGGCTCAATATCCTCCGGCAGCTGCGGAATGATCCGGCCGATAATATCGGCCATCTCGGAGGCGAAGCCCGAGACCGGGTTGCCCTTGGAGATATGCTTGCCCATCTCGGCCAGCCTGCTGCTGAGGTCCATGTCGGCAGTCACCAGGACTCTTACGCCCCTCGGGTCCTTGCGGATCGCTTCAGCTACTGAATATTTCACACTTCCGACCCGCGAACGGGTAAGGGCGCCGTCCACATCAATGCCGACCACGGCAAGGTTGTTCATGACGACACAGTGGACGCCTTCCACACCTGGGACTCTTCGCGCTAATTGTTCAAAATGATCCTTGAGTGCCACATCGCTGTCGTGCTTGCCTTCTGAAGGTTGTTTCGAATCCGGGGTGGCCTCCTGTACGGCTGTACCATCTTCCGACAATGTCCGCACTCCGCGGTTCCCCTGGCTGTGCACCGCTTCAGCCGACTGTTTATCCTGAGGAGAGGGTGATGTCTCTTTATTAGCGATACCGCAGCTTGTCAGCAGCAGCAGTACCAGCAACAGACACATTGATTTTCTCATATGTGAGTACTCCTTTCAGCCTGAGAACTAGTAATTTACCTTATCTTGCCCTTGCTGAAAAGAGTTATGTATGATCAATCAAACCAGGCGCTGTGGAGGGGATAACATGAAAAAGATATTCGTACTGGACACTAACGTGCTGTTGCACGACCCCAATTCGATTTTTGCTTTCAAGGCGAATGAGGTGGTCATTCCTGCTGTAGTCCTGGAAGAAATCGACTCCAAGAAGCGTAATGCCGATGAAATCGGCCGCAACGCCCGCACCGTATCGCGTCTGTTAGACGGGCTCCGGGAGCTGGGCCACCTGCATAGCGGGGTGGTACTGGACCATGGAGGCACGCTGAAGGTGGAGCTTAACCACCGAAGCTTCGTCAAGGTACAGGAGATGTTCGGCGAAATCTCCAATGACAACCGGATATTGGCTGTAGCGCTCAATTATCTCCATGAGGAGAACGAGAAGGCTGACCCGAGTCCTGTGGTACTTGTAAGTAAAGATGTTCTCGTCCGCATCAAAGCGGATGTGCTTGGCATAACTCCGGAGGATTATCTGTCCGACCGCACCGGCGATCTGAATGAGCTCTATTCCGGCTGCCAGTCGCTGATGGCCCATCCTTCACTGATTGATGAATATTACAGTCACCGGTTCCTGTCCACGAAGCAGCTGTCGCTGTCCTATCCGCTGTATCCGCATGAATTCGTAATTCTGAAGGATGAGATCGGCAGCGGCAAATCTGCGCTTCTGAAGGTCAACAGTGATGCCTCCCGTCTGGAGCCGCTCTATCTGGGCAACGATGCGGTATGGGGCATCAGCGCCCGGAATGCACAGCAGCGGATGGCACTTGAGCTTCTGCTGAATGATGATATTCCGCTGGTGACCATCACGGGCAAGGCGGGTACAGGCAAGACGCTGCTGGCGTTAGCCGCCGGGTTGTTCAAGGTAGAGGATGAACACAAATACAAGAAGCTGCTGATTGCCCGCCCGGTGGTACCGATGGGTAAGGATATCGGCTATCTGCCAGGAGAGAAGGATGAGAAGCTCCGTCCATGGATGCAGCCGATTTATGATAACCTCGAATTCCTGTTCGACACCAAGAAGGCAGGGGATATCGATAAAATATTGATGGGGCTGGGAAGTATCCAGGTAGAGGCGCTGACCTATATCCGCGGCCGCTCCATTCCGTCGCAGTTCATTATCATTGATGAGGCGCAGAACCTGTCCCGCCACGAAGTGAAGACGATTGTCTCCCGGGCCGGCGAGGGCAGTAAGGTGATCCTGATGGGGGACCCCGAGCAGATTGACCACCCTTATCTGGATGCTGCGAGCAACGGCCTCAGCTATATCGTTGAGAAGTTTAAGCAGCAGGGCATTAGCGGACATATTACACTGGAAAAGGGCGAGCGTTCGCATCTGGCTCAGCTGGCCGCCGATCTGCTCTAACCTCCAACAACAAACCTTATTCCAGCCGGGAGCTCAAGACTCCCGGCTTTTTGCTGCCCGCCCCCGGAAGCGGCGGGAGAGTTTTTGTGCAGTTAAAAAGTGCGATCAGCGGAGGGAGCGGAATTGTTCTGGAGAAGCGTAGCGTTCGCCTTTAAAGACGGATTTCAACCTCTAATCAGTTATTGAATAAGAAATCGGGCTTTAACAGCGATCGGAAGAATAATCCGCACACGCAGCGTCTTGCGCACCTGGGTTTTAACCTGCACTGAACAATCCCACCGTTTCCTTCTATATAAAGAGAACGGTTTCACAACCCAAGACAAGCGCCAGCATCTCTGCTAAAATGAGGAATAAGAAACGCTGAAGGAGAGAGCGCATGTGCTGAAACGCAAAAATTACTGGCTGCTGTTTGCAGTTCTGCTGCTGGCCCTGACAAGCCTGTCACCCAGCATGGAGCTGAATACGGATCATGGAAGCTATCCGCCCAGACAGCCGCTGGACCAATCAGAGCGTCCTCCTTCAGGGGAAGCAGGGGAAATCGAGAGCCTCCAGATCCGCGTCTCACTCAGTACAGAGGAGTTCAGCGTATTGGAGCAGATTAGCAAAGAGTACACTTTATCCAGCGGAGTCAGCGTGATCCTTAAGAATGTGGAGGCGGAAGACGTGGGAGCACAGGTGCGTGATGAACTAACCATTGGGACAAGCCCGGATATCGTGATGCTGGACGGTCACAGCATTTATGATCTGGCCACCAGGGGCTATTTGCTGCCTGTAGATATCTACCAAAGTGTTCCCGGGAGCACGCCGCTTACGATGCTGATTCCGCAGATGCAGTGGAACGGATATAACTGGGGAGTGCCGCTGGATATCGATCCCTATGTCCTCGTGTATTCGCCGGAGCGGCTCGCCGGAATGGGTCTTGCAGAGGTGCCCGCAAGCCTGGAGCAGTGGAATATGCTGCTAAGCCGGCTGAAGGAGGAACCGGAGAAGAAGCGTTATCTGCTGGCTATGGATACGCGGAATCCTTACGGGTATGCCGCCGTGCTGCATAGCATGGGCAGCAGTCTGCACTCCGCCAGCCTTGAACAGGCTCAGTGGACAGAAGCAGCGCGCAGCTCTTTGTATCTGACCAGCCGGTTCAATAAGGAGATCTGGGGGCTGCTGCAGGATGGGAAGCTTGCGGTGGCGGCTGTGCCGCTCTCGGAGTGGAAGAAGCACGGGAATTCGACGCTGGCGGTGCAGATGCCGAAGAAGCAGGAGGGTATATCAAGCTATGAGGTTATTCACAGCCGCTTTTTTGCCCTTCCGGCACAATCAGGCAGTCCGGAAGCAGCGGTCAAATGGCTCGCCTACGTCACTTCAAGCACGGCCCAGCTGGAATGGCTGGAGAACACGGACCGTCTGCCGGCACTGGATGAGTTGTACCGCTCCGCTCAGCCCAAGATTGGCAAGCTGCCAATGGACGCCGGCTGGTTCCTTGCAGAGGATAATACCCCCGGTCCCGGCTCTGAGGCAGAGTGGAGCCGGAAGGCGGAGGCAGCACTTGATTTGTTAACCGGCAAGCTGAATGCCGCCGCTTATGAAGCGGTAGTAAAGCTTCCTTTAGAATGAGAGGGACAGCTTCACATGCAGAATGCCGTCCGAGCTTGCGACCTCGGTGGCCTGCAGGAAGGAGACGATCTTCGCCGGATAGAAGCCGAGATCGAATTCTTCCTCCAGAGCCTGGCGGGTGGTATCCGGCAGCTCCAGACCATTGAATACCACATGATCAACATGGAACATCAAGCCGTTGACAGGCTCCTGCTGTATGGTATAGCGGCCGGTCAGCGACAGCGACAAGCCCCCGCTTTTACCCGTTGCCGAGACTGAATTATCCTTGAACGCAAACCGGAAATCCTCAAACAGCGGGTTCTGGGTGACCAGGAACTCATTAAGATCCTTTTCGGACAGGGCCAGATTATAGGTCATCCCCTTGCGCACCAGTACGCCATCCCGGCTCTGGACGAACTCCGGCAGCTGCTTCATGGCAGAAGCCAGCGCTTTGAAATACTTCCGCACCTCATGCAGGCCGATATTCTCCCAATATTTACTGAACTCTGCCAGCAGCCGCTCCATACTCTCAGGATCTGTACTGGCCTGAATCCCGCCTGTAATCTCCTTATCTAAGGCAAGCACACGCTTCTGCTGCGCTTCGAGCGCTGTTTTGAGCTCTGCCAGCTCCTGACTGCTGCGCCGGGCGGCCGTGAGTGTGCTTTTTAAATCCTTGTACTGCATCTCATATTCCGTGAGCGTCTTCCGGTCCTGCCCCATAATAATCTCATAATAGTCGAATAGAGCGATTAGCCTGCTGATGCTTTTGGCGGAGAGGAATGCGGTAAGAAGTCCATCCCGCTCCCCCATATAATAGGCCCGCACAACAGCGCCCGCCCGTTCCTGCTGATCTGCGATATTACTCTGTTTGGCAGCAGCCTGCTCTTCCAGCGCAGCGGCTTTGTGCTCCAGCGTCTGTTGTTCTGCGGTAATCCGGGCAATCTCACGTTCAATCTCTGCAGAGGACAGCGTCTGCTCCAGCAGCTTGCGGGTCGCTTCATCATCCGGCATAGAGGGCGGCGGAGCGCTGACTCCTGAAGTGAAGCCGGAACCGGCGGACAGATACACCAGAGAAGCCGGCGGCATAGCGATGCAGGTGAGGATCAATATTGCTGCGAATAACCGGCGAACCGTATTACGGGATAACACTTGCACCACCACCTTGAACAGAGTTAGACAGGTATGTACTATTAATATGTTTCAGCCTGCTAAAATATCATACCCTGTTTTGCGTCCCCCCGAACTACAATTTTGCAAACAAAAAGAACGGAAATGCTTCTTGAAGGCAAGAAGCCATATCCGTTCATTTCTATATATGCGTTAGAGCGGCAATTCCATCTCAAATATCGTCCAATAGCTGAAGCCTGTAAACGTCAGGATCATATACCCCCAAAAGAGCAGGATGTAGGTCTTTTCCGTAAATTTCATATAGCCCAGAATGACAAAAAAAGCGCTTTGCAAAAAGAATAGCAGGGCCATTTCCGTCAGATTACCGGCAAAAGCCATAAGTCCGATGGTGAGTGTAAAAAAACCTAAAACGCGAAACATGCGGTCCAAGAGAGGGTCCCCCTTCCAGTATGAATCCGGCTAACAGCTGCTTACCATTTATTATAACGGCTCTCTAAAACACTGTAAACGAATTCATTGAAAAAAATTCAAAATTTCATAAAATATATGATTTTTATTATTGACACAAGTCCTCTGAGCGGAAGAGGAGAATTTATAGCAAAAGTAGTATGAGGTGCAGACAAATTGGCAATACAAATTAGTATCAAATAGATTCTATGAACTCTAATAGAGGCATAGAAATGTAGTAAGCAGCTTTTATCCCTATTCACTACCCGGCGGAGCTGCCGGTTCTGAAGATGGTTATTTCATGATGTTGTTAGGAGGGTTAGGCTTTATGACAGCCGTTAGACAGGATGCTTGGAGTGCAGAAGATGATCTGATATTGGCAGAAATAACGCTGCGTCATATCCGCGAGGGCAGCACACAGCTTGCTGCTTTTGAAGAGGTGGGTGAAAAAATCGGCAGAACTTCGGCGGCCTGCGGTTTCCGCTGGAACAGCTGTGTGCGCAAAAGCTATGAGGATGCCATTGGGATTGCCAAAGGACAGCGCCAGAAACGGAGCTATCTGAAAAAACAGCCTGCCTCGCGCGGGGCACAGGTCGCCGGACTGATTCTCGGTGACATTGAGGAAGACTACAGCCGCAGCGAAGGATTAAGCGAGAACAGCTTGTCTATCGATGCCGTCATCCGCTTTTTGCGGCAATGGAAAGGAACGTTCCAGGAGGCCGGAAGACAGCTTAAGATGCTAGAGCGTGATCTGCGGGAGAAGGAAGAGGAACTTTCAGAACTGAGAGTAGAGAATGAACGTCTATCCAGAGAAGTGAATCTTGCCCAGAGCGATTACCGTGTGGTTAATGATGATTACAAGGCGCTGATCCAGATTATGGACCGTGCCCGCAGGCTGGCTTTTCTTAATGAAGAGGATGAAGAGAAAACCCGCTTCAAAATGGATGCGAACGGAAACCTGGAACGGATTGAATAGAAGATTTAGGCAGCAAGCCCTGCGTCCGCGTGCGTTACAGCAACGGATTAGCAGGGTTTTTGTTTTGCTTTTGCAGAGACAAGCAGGATATAATTAGGAAAATTATTGGAGCAAGGCATAGCAGGGGGCAGGGTTTAGCATGAGAGTAGATGTGATAGGCGCGGGGTCACTGGGCCTGCTGCTTGCAGGACGGCTGATTGCCGGCGGGGCTGAAGTGCGGATATGGTGCAGGGGGAAGGAGCAGAGCAGGGCGCTAACCGCAGAGGGGCTGACTGTCAGCTATGAAGATGGCAGGGAGGCAACACGGCTTCCAGGAGGGAGTTTCTCCGCTGCGCCGGTACAAGAATATACACAGTGTCAGCTGGACAAGCCCGGGGAGGTTACGCTTTTAACGGTTAAGCAGAAGGTGCTTCATGAGTCTTTGCCAGAGATTCTCCGGCCGCTAAGCGCCAGGAAGCTTGTCATCGTAGGATTCCAGAACGGCTGCGGACATCTGGAGCTGCTCAGGGGGCTGTTGCCGGGGTCATCCATCTGGGCGGCTGTAACAACAGAGGCGGCCAAGAGGAAAACATTAACAGAGGTTATTCATGCTGGTAAAGGGGAAATATGTATAGGGAAGAGCAGCTCTACTATTAATATTCATGAAACTGATCTGCAGGCATCTGAGCCTGAGGCTATAATTAGTTTCATAGAAGCTCTTGCCTCAGCAGGATTTCACGCTTCTCTGTCGAAAGAAGTGGATACCATCATTTACCGGAAGCTTCTGATCAATGCTGTCATTAATCCTCTAACCGCCATTTGGCGGGTCCGGAACGGCGAATTACTGGCCTCCACTGCACGTGTACAGCTTATGAAGGAACTGTATACAGAGGCAGCCGGGATATTAGAGGCCTGCGGGATTTCCCTTGAGCATGGTGCCTGGGAGGCCATTCTTGAAGTGTGCCGCGCAACCTCGGGCAATACATCATCGATGCTGGCTGATGTACTTGCTGCAAGGGAGACTGAAATCCGCTGGATTAACGGAAGCATTGTAGATATGGGGCTGCAGCAGGGCGTTCAGGCTCCGCTCCACCGCTGGATATGCGGACTGGTAGAAGGCATGACTGTGAGGGAGGGGTGAAGCTGTTTGGAATTTCTCCGGAATTCGTTCGGCGTGTTAAGCGTTATTCCGATTGTTCCTTTTTTGATTGTGTATTTCGCAGGAATCGGGCTCAGGCATGATAAGAGGAAAACGATGATGCTGGCGATGGATGTAACAACTTTATTTTTATTGCTGTCAGTTTCGGGACTGTTCAATATTATTTTTGACTCAACCTTTGGATTCTTTCTTATACTACTTATTGTATTAATATCCGCCGGACTGATTGGCGGCGCGCAAAACCGCCTCAAAGGAGGGGTGGACGGAAAACGGTTACTTCGTGCTGTATGGCGGCTTTCTTTCTTTTTCCTGGGCGTAGGTTACGTATTATTTATGGTTGTAGGCCTCATTCAATACATATCACAAGCGATGTAACGTTCCACTGCTCCGGTGAAGCGTCAACGTCACAAAATTTTAAAGAATTAAAAAAAAGTCGTTTTCAGAAAATATTGCTCTAGATTTTTTTGACCACTGGTTGTATAATCATAAACCATATACCACATTCTATTTAGGGGGAACTGCTAGATGAAGAAGAGTAAAAGTCTATTGCTCATGATCGCAATAGTTCTGGTGATCGGCACAGTGCTTGCAGGCTGCGGCGGGAACAAGAACAACAGCGGCACCAATGCTGCGGCGACGACTGCACCAGAGGGCAGCACGAACACAGGAACAACAGGTGACGAGAAGCTGGCTGCTGACCAGACACTCAGAATTAACCTGATGTCCGAACCACCTACTTTTAACCCAGCGCAAGCTCAGGACAGCCAAGCCAACACCGTCCTGAAGACAATGTACGAAGGCTTGACCCGCATGAATGATGAAACTGGCCAAGCTGAGCCAGGTATTGCCGAGAAGTGGGATGTTTCCGCTGACGGTCTGGTATATACATTCCACCTGCGTGATGCACAGTGGAGCAACGGTGACCCTGTAGAAGCTGCTGACTTCGTTCGCGCATGGAAGATTGTGCTCGATCCGAATACAGATCCTACAGCACCTTATGCCTATCAGTTGTATTACATTAAGAATGCTGAAGGTTACTACACTAAGAAAATTACAGATTTCAGCCAAGTGGGCGTGAAAGCTGTCGATGCCAAGACTCTTGAAGTTACACTGGCAGCGCCAACTCCTTACTTCCTTGGTCTTCTGTCCTTTTATACTTATTACCCTGTACACAAATCCGTTGAGGGTAATGCAAAATGGGCTACAAACAAAGACACTATGATCACTAATGGTGCGTTCACATTGACTCAGTGGACTACAGGCCAAACTCTACAAGTTAGCAAGAACGATAAGTATTGGGATGCTGCTAACATCAAGCTGTCCAAGATTGACTTCTCCCTGGTGAACAGCGGCGCAACTGAGCTGCTGAGCTACAAGAACGGCGAACTTGACCGCTCTGGTGGACCACACGGTGAAATTCCGCAAGAACAGCTTCCTATTGTTGCAAAAGAGCTTCCTAACGAATTCCAGAGAAAAGGTATTGCTGCAGTATACTATTATGAATTCAACATTACAGAGAAACCATTCAGTAATGTCAAAATCCGTAAAGCATTAGCCATGACAGTTAACCGCCAATCGCTGATCGACAATGTAACACTAGGCGGACAATTGCCTGCATTTGGCTTCGTACCTCCAGGTATCGCCGGTGCTGACGGTGAATTCCGTAATGCAGTTAAGGACGACTACTTCAAGGAAGATACAGAAGAAGCTAAAAAATTGCTGGCTGAAGGTCTGGCTGAAGAAGGCCTGACTACACTTCCACCAGTTGAATTGACTTACAACACCAGTGAAGGCCATAAGAAGGTTGCTCTGGCTGTAGCTGATATGTGGAAACAAGCTCTGGGTATCACTGTTAACACTGTGAATCAGGAATGGGCAGTATTCATCGATAACCGCCAGAATCAGAACTTCCAGGTTGCCCGTGCAGGCTGGACTGCGGATTACAATGATCCGATGACCTTCCTGGACATGTTCGTAACAGGCGGCGGTAACAATGATACAGGTTATGCCAACCCTGAATATGACAAACTGGTTAAAGAAGCAAAAGCAAGCTCCGATCTGGCTAAACGTCAAGAGCTGTTTGCACAAATGGAAAAAATGATCATTCAGGATGATATGATTGTAATTCCATTCTACTACTACACTAACAACTCCCTCACTAAAGAGTATCTGAAGGGTGTAACGCTTGATTATAGTGGTGCTATTGACTTAACTCGTGGATATTTGCTTGAACATTAAATTGTATTACTCTTCAGCTTCGCTTAACTAAATAGTGGTTATCTGGAGGGGAGTTACACTTCGGGATATATATGTGGAATTCCATATATATCCCTTTTTTTTGCATTTCGGGCTTTTTGTTAAAGTTTTCACGAACTTACAAAATAAGAAATTAGACAAATGGCCATTTTTTTCATAAAATCTAATTATGTGTCTCAAAAAAGTTAAAGGAGGTGTTGATGGGGATGGTTCGTTATGTTGCTAATAAGTTTTTCTATATGCTTGTCTCACTATTTGTGCTGATTTCAGCGACCTTTTTTCTGATGAAAGCTATTCCGGGGGACCCATTCACGGCTGAAAAGAAGGTTCCGCCAGAAATTAAAGCGCGTTTATACGAGCAATATGGACTGGACAAGCCGCTCTATCATCAGTATTTCAAGTATTTGGGTGAAATTGCCCAGGGTGATCTGGGTGTATCCATGAAGCGTCTGAATCAGGATGTAACACACTTGATCGGCCAGACGTTCTCGGCGTCTCTGAAGCTGGGGCTTATCGCAATTCTTGTGTCGGTTATTGTCGGAGTTTTCCTCGGCATGATGGCGGCACTCTATCACCGCAAGTTTATTGACAGTGCAGCAATGGTGCTGGCGGTGCTGGGGATTGCGGTTCCGAGCTTTGTAGTCGCCTCGCTGCTGCAATATGTGTTTGCTTACAAGTTCCATATGTTCCCGGTCTCCGGGTTCAAAGGGCCGATGTATTATGTTTTACCTGTAGCTGCGCTATCGGCACAGCCCATAGCCTTCATAGCGAGGCTGACGCGCTCCAGTATGCTGGAGGTCCTGCATGCCGATTATATCAAGACTGCTAAGGCCAAGGGCCTAAGCTGGGCTGCCATCTTGAGCCGGCACGTGTTGCGTAACGGAATTCTGCCGGTGGTAACCTATATGGGACCTATGACAGCTAACATCGTGACCGGTTCTGTCGTTATTGAGCAGATCTTCGGTGTCGGCGGTATCGGCAAGCAATTCGTCGAAGCGATAGGTGTCCGCGATTATACTGTTATTATGGGGATTACGATCTTCTATGGTGTACTGCTTATGGTAGCGCGGTTCATCACTGACATTGCTTATGTGTTTATAGATCCGCGTATAAAACTATCTGGCGGAAAGGAGGGCTAACGAGTGGCTTCTGACAAAAACTTGGTATCGCAGGATGCGAACCTGAAACCGGAAGATTTCCGTAAGATTGGAATTGATGAACGGCAGGCTGAAGTCATTCAGCGCGAAAGTCTGTCCGCTTGGCGGGATTCCTGGGAACGCCTGCGCCAGAACAAAATGGCAATGACGGCTCTAGGGGTTCTTGGCCTGATCGTACTGGCTGCGATTATTGGTCCGTTGTTCTCAAAGTTCAATTACTATTCTAATGATTTGCTCAACACGAATAAGCCCCCGTCATCCGAGCACTGGTTTGGTACAGATGATCTGGGACGCGATATCTTTGTCCGCACCTGGTACGGCGCACGAATCTCACTGATTGTCGGCCTTGCCGCTGCTGCAATTGACCTCTTTATCGGGGTTATCTACGGCGGAATCATGGGTTACTTCGGTGGCCGTGTAGACAATATCATGAATAAGATCTCTGAAATTTTGTACTCCATTCCATACCTGCTGGTAGTTATCCTGCTGCTGGTTGTACTTGAACCAAGCCTTGGTACCATTATCCTAGCGCTGACGATAACGGGCTGGATTACGATGTCCTGGATTGTGCGCGGCGAGATTATGCAGCTTAAGAACCGTGAGTTCGTATTGGCTTCGCGTTCGATGGGTGCAGGGTCCAAGCGGCTGCTGTTCAAGCATCTTTTGCCGAATGCTGTAGGGCCGATTATTGTAACGATTACGCTGTCCGTACCGAATGCCATCTTTGCCGAAGCGTTCCTGAGCTTCCTCGGTCTTGGTGTACAGGCTCCGGTAGCTTCACTCGGTTCGATGATCAATGACTCTCTGACCGGCTGGCTTTATTACCCGTGGCGCTTCCTGTTCCCGGCGATTCTTATCAGTTTAACGATGCTTTCCTTTAATATTTTTGGTGACGGTCTGCGTGATGCGCTTGATCCTAAGCTGAAGAAATAGGAATTAAACAATGATGGAACCCATGCGGCAAAGATATTGGCATGATATTTCAAGACCCGATGACTTCTTTGAACCCAATGATCCAAGTGGGCAAACAGATAACCGAAGTTTTGATTAACATCAGAATATATCAGCGGCCGAAGCGAATAATCAAGCTATTGAAATGCTGAAGCTAGTGGGCATTGTGAATGCGGAGGCTCGCTTTAACCAATATCCCCAAGAAATCTCTGGCGATGTGCTACATTCGCTTGGGACCTCCATCATCCTGACAACACATTCTTGGCGTAATTGCCGTGAGATGTGACCGGGTAATCGTAGTACACCAAGGGTCTTGTGCGGCTGGTGCCGCAGCTTACCCGAAGAAGGGCGAGCCGGTGATACCAATCACTTTAGCTTCCCCGGATCTGATTAAGCCGCCGGTCGGTTGTCCGTTCACAGCGTGCTGCAGCGAAGCAGTGCCCCCTGTGAAGGAATGGATTGATCCCGGCATCACAGAGTTCAGTGATACGCTTATAGCGCACTGCTGGAATCTGCATTCGATGGCCAAGGAGGTGCAGTTCGTTTGAGTAAGAATCTGAGCAAGAATCTGATTGAAGTAGAAGGTCTTAAGAAATATTTCAATGTGGGCAAAGGAAGAGTTCTTAAGGCAGTTGATAATATTAGCTTCTCAATCCGCGAAGGCGAAACCCTGGGAATGGTAGGGGAGTCCGGCTGCGGCAAGACTACTGCAGGCCGTACAGTTCTCCGCTTGTATGAGCCGACTGCAGGCAGCGTGAAATACAATGGTACAGATATTTACAAATTGTCCGGCAGCAAGATGAAGACGATGCGCCGTGATATGCAAATGATCTTCCAGGACCCGTATGCCTCGCTTAACCCGCGGTTCACGGTGTCTGACATTATCGGTGAAGCGCTGGACATTCATGGTCTGGCCGGAAGCCGGCAGGAACGCAAGAAGCGGATTGAAGAGCTGCTGGATATGGTTGGTCTTAACCATGATCACGCCACCCGTTATCCGCATGAGTTCTCCGGCGGACAACGCCAGCGTATCGGGATTGCCCGCTCACTTGCCGTGAACCCTAAGTTCATCGTCTGTGATGAGCCGATCTCGGCACTCGACGTATCCATCCAGGCACAGGTCGTTAACCTCCTCAAGGAGCTGCAGGACCGTCTTGGACTTACTTATCTCTTCATCGCGCATGACTTGTCCATGGTGAAGCATATCAGTGACCGCGTCGCCGTTATGTACCTGGGCAAAATGGTTGAGCTGGCGGAAAGCGAAGAATTGTACGCTAATCCGCTACATCCTTATACCAAATCCCTGCTCTCTGCGATTCCGGTTCCGGACCCAGAGGTGGAAGCGAACAAAAAACGCATTCATCTGCATGATGAGCTGGGCAGTCCGATTTATGCTGCCGGCGAAAAAACAAATGACAGCGACTTTGAGATGATTGAGGTGTCCAAGGGACATTTCGTTGCCAAACAGTTTGCCTAAACTTAAAATGGCAGGTGGAACGTAGGCGGGAGCATTCAGCTCTCGCCTATTCTTTCAATTTACGGATATCCTTCATAAGGATGCTGTATATTACTTTGACGCCGCCCCTAACTTTGGATACAATCATAAAGGGTTTACCGATTTATGAATTACATATAGCAGCAGGTTATTGCAGAACAAGGAGGCCACTATCCATGAATGTTGTACAGGAACCACTGCCGGGCGGATCAGCGCTCGCCAGTGACTATATACATCAATACGAAGCAGTAGGACATTTGTATAGCGGGGATTTCCGCAGTCAGGAGAGCCGGGCTGAACGTGCAGCATGGCTAGATCGTACAGGAAGCCTGCGGGCAGACCGCGCAGAGGTTGTCTCATACTTGCGCAGCTATAACAAGAAGCACAATACCCATGAGGCAGTTCTACGTTCGCTTGAATTGCTGGAACAGCCAGAGACTCTTGTTGTGACAGGCGGCCAGCAGAGCGGCTTGTTCACAGGCCCTCTATTCGTGGTCTATAAGGCCGTTACTACCATTCAGGCAGCACAGGAGGCAGCGGCCCAGCTTGGGCGGCCGGTCGTTCCGTTGTTCTGGATTGCAGGAGAGGATCATGACTGGGATGAGGTCAATCATACCTATGTGCTTAACCGGACAGGCGAAATTACCCGCATTAAGCTGGATAAAGGCGAAGGACCCCGGTCCTCGGTCAGCGAGATCAAGGTGGATGCCGAGAGCTGGCTTCAGGCGGTTGCGCAGCTGGACGGCTTATTACAGGACAGTGAATTCAAACCGCTGCTGATGGAGCTGGTTACGGCTGCATCTACGGGCGCCGGGAATATGACGGAGGCGTTCGCCAAGCTGATGGGATCTTTGTTCGGTAAGTTCGGGCTGATTCTGCTGGATTCTGCCGATCCTGCCCTGCGTAGGCTGGAAGCGCCCATGTTCGCTTCCATGATTGAGCGGAATGACGAGCTGGAGGCA
The DNA here is from genome assembly GCF_000517865.1 of Paenibacillus sp. FSL R7-269. Classification (NCBI taxonomy): domain Bacteria; kingdom Bacillati; phylum Bacillota; class Bacilli; order Caryophanales; family Paenibacillaceae; genus Paenibacillus; species Paenibacillus sp. FSL R7-269. The sequence goes on along the minus strand of NZ_ASPS01000002.1, from coordinate 68,784 downwards.
GCTTATCTTGCCGCAGCTGAACGGATTACGGCCAGCGGATATGAGCTTCAGGCCGATGTGACGCCCGGTAATGCGAATCTTTTCTATATTCATGAGGGTGCACGGCTTCTGCTCCATAAGGTGGAGGGGCGGTTCGCAGACCGGAAAGCTACTGTATCGTTCTCCCGTTCCGAGCTGCTGGAGCTGCTGGAGAGCCATCCCGAACGGTTCAGCAACAATGTGCTAACGCGCCCGCTAATGCAGGACTATGTACTTCCTGTACTTGCTACGGTGCTTGGACAAGGGGAAATGGCTTACTGGGCCATTCCGCATCAAGCGTTCAAGATCATGGACGGACAGATGCCGCTGATTATTCCGCGCATGTCTTTTACAGTTATTGAGGGAACGCTTCGCAAGCATATGGATAAATACGGTTTATCCTTCACGGATGTGCAGACGGGTCTGGATGATAAACGCAAGGCTTGGCTGCACGCTCAGGATGAGCTGAAGCTCGAAGACAAATTCGAAGAGATTAAGACGGCATTCTGCGGGATGTATGAGCCGCTGATCGAGCAGCTTGGCAGCATTCAGGCGGGTCTGCTGAAGCTGGGGAGCAATAACAAGGATAAGATTATCGACCAGATCTCCTTCCTGCAGGGCAAAGCTCTGGATGCGATGGAGAAGCAGAATGAGGCTGCACTTCGCCAGTGGGAACGGATCGAGTTGTCGCTTATGCCGCTGGGTAAGCTTCAGGAGCGGGTCTATAATATGATGTATTATCTGAACCGGTACGGGCTGGAATGGCTGGAGGAATTGATGGCTGTGCCTGCTGACTACAGCGGAACACACCGTATTATTTATATGTAAGCAAATTATTCTAGGGGGTCCTACCATGAGTTCATTATCCAAGCAAAACAGTATTGTTGCCGATATGTCGCTTGCACCCGAGGGGCATCTCAAAATCGACTGGGTTCGCCAGCATATGCCGGTACTGAACCGTATCCGTGAGCAGTTCGAAGCCGAGCAGCCGTTCAAGGGGCTCAAGGTATCGATCACCCTTCACCTGGAAGCCAAGACCGCTTATCTGGCCAAGGTAGTACAGGCTGGTGGTGCTGAGGTAACGATTACAGGCTCCAACCCTTTATCTACCCAGGATGATGTGTGTGCTGCACTCGTTGAGGACGGCATTACCGTATTTGCCAAGTACAATCCTTCTCCAGAAGAGTTCAAGGCACTGAACATCCGGGCACTGGAGAGCAAGCCGGATCTCATTATCGATGACGGCGGCGATTTCGCCACACTGCTGCACTCCGAACGCCCCGATCTGATGGAGAATGTCCGCGGGGGAGCGGAGGAGACGACGACAGGCATCATCCGGCTGAAGGCACTGCAGAAGCAGGGCATGCTGAAATTCCCGATGGTGGCGGTAAATGACGCTTATTGCAAATATTTGTTCGATAACCGCTACGGTACAGGACAGTCGGCATGGGACGGCATTGTCCGCACCACCAACCTGATTGTGGCCGGCAAAACGGTGGTTGTGGTCGGCTACGGCTGGTGCGGTAAAGGTGTAGCGATGCGGGCCAAGGGGCTTGGGGCGAACGTGATCGTTACGGAAGTGGATGCGATTAAGGCAGTAGAGGCGCATATGGACGGATTCCATGTCATGCCGATGCTGGAAGCTGCGAAGCAAGGTGATTTCTTCGTTACAGTCACAGGTAACCGCTATGTGATCCGCGGTGAGCACTATGATGTGATGAAGGATGGCGCGATTCTCTGCAATGCCGGACATTTCGATGTGGAGGTCAATAAGCCGGAGCTGGCTGAGCGCTCGGTGTCCCAGCGGACGGTGCGCAAGAACATCGAAGAGTATCAGCTGAAGGACGGACGCAAGCTCTATCTCCTGGCTGAAGGACGTCTGGTGAATCTCGGCGCGGCTGATGGTCATCCGGCAGAGATTATGGATACCACCTTCGCACTCCAGGCCTTGTCCCTTAAATATGTGAATGATAATTATAAGAGTATTGGCGTCAAAGTGGAGAATGTTCCCTATGAGCTGGATGAGCAGGTAGCGCGTTACAAGCTGGAAAGTCTGGGGATATCCATCGACAGCCTGACACAGGCGCAAGTCGAGTATCTGGACAGCTGGAATCTGAACGACTAAGGATATGGATCTGCACGAGCCCGGAGCCAATCACATTGGCCCGGGCTTTTGCGTGTCTGCAGGGGATGCAAGAATAGCCTCTTGACAAATAAGAAAAAATTACCTTGCTCCGGAAAAAGGTTTTTGATTTTTAATGGCGAATCTATTATGCTTAGGTGGTGAAAAGTGGGGCAAAGTGGGGAATCGGGATTCAGGGGTGGGGTACAAGCATGTTTATGGGGGAATACCAGCACAGCATTGACGATAAAGGCCGGATCATTATCCCTGCCAAGTTCCGTGATATGCTCGGAACCTCCTTCGTGGCGACCCGCGGCCTGGACTCATGCCTGTTTGTTTATCCCATGGAAGAATGGGGAATCATGGAGCAAAAGCTTAAAAGCCTTTCACTGATGAAATCGGATGCCCGTGCCTTCAGCCGCTTTTTTTTCTCGGGAGCGACGGAGTGTGTATGGGACAAGCAAGGCAGGGTGAATCTGCCGGGAAATCTGCGGCAATATGCCAAGCTGGACAAGGACTGTGTTATTCTGGGCGTTTCGAACCGGGTGGAGATCTGGAACAAGGAGCTATGGGAGCAGTACTTCGAACAGTCAGAGGAATCGTTCAACGAAATCGCCGAGAAATTGGTGGATTTCAATTTTGATCTATAAAACATAACATTTCGAATTACTGCCTTGGAGGGATGCAGCTTGTTTCACCACATCACGGTACTAAAAGAAGAAGCGACAGAAGGGCTGCACATCAAGAAGGATGGCCTATATGTAGATTGTACGCTCGGGGGAGCCGGGCACAGCGCCCTTATCGCATCCAAGCTGAGCGGCGGGGGACGGCTGATTTGTCTGGATCAGGATGACTGGGCACTGAACAATGCGAAGGAGAGATTGTCCGGATACGGCGACAAGGTGGTGACCGTCAAGACCAACTTCCGCGATCTGGAGCAGGTGCTGAAGGGACTGCCGTTTGTTCCGCAAAAGGACGGAGTTCCCCAAGTAGACGGGATTCTCTTTGATCTGGGGGTATCATCTCCGCAGTTTGATGAAGGGGAACGAGGCTTCAGCTACAACCACGACGCCCCGCTGGATATGCGGATGGACCAGTCGGCACAGCTGAGTGCGGCAGATATTATCAACACCTGGAGTGAGCAGGAGATTGCCAGGGTGCTTTTCCAGTATGGAGAAGAGAAATTCTCACGGCGGATTGCCCGGAAAATTGTAGAGCGCAGGGAAGAACGCCCGGTGGAGACAACCGGAGAACTGGCCGAGCTGATCAAGGAAGGCATTCCTGCGGCTGCAAGAAGGACCGGAGGACATCCGGCCAAACGGAGTTTTCAGGGGCTGCGGATTGCCGTCAATGATGAGCTGGGTGCTTTTGAGGAAGGGCTGCATGCGGCTGTACGCTGTCTGGCGCCTGAGGGAAGGGTATCCGTAATTACCTTTCACTCGCTGGAGGACCGGATCTGCAAGCAGATTTTCAGCAGCTATCTGAGCCGTTGCACTTGTCCGCCTGACCTTCCGTACTGCGTGTGCGGTGCTGAGGGCACCCTGAAGCTGATCAACCGCAAGCCTATTGTGCCGGGGGAAGAAGAGCTGGAGCTTAACTCGCGTGCCCGTTCAGCCAAGCTGCGTATCGCAGAGAAATTGTAGATGACGATAAAGGAGAATCAGAGATGGCTTATACCCGCGGAAATTTAGCAGTTCAACCTAAGAGAAAACAAGAGGCAAACCCGCTGTACCGTGAGAAAACGAAAGTTGTCACCAAGCGAAGAGTGCTGCCGCTGCAGGAGAAGCTTTTGTACATGCTGACACTGGGAGCCTTTATTCTGGTAGCAGCCTCCCTGATCTGGCGTTACGTCCATATTTACGATTTGAATATGCAGGCCCAGCAGCTGGACAGCAAAATCGCGAGCAACAAAAAGCTAATTGCCACGTACAAAATGGAGAAGCAGACGCTGGAGCAGACGATTGTCCCGCGGGCGAAGGAAATGGGCTTTGGGGTCCCTTCTGAGGAATCTACTATCTATGTTCCGCTTAGCAGCCAGGCTACTGACAAAGCCGGTATAAAATAGCGATGTACGGCAATCGCAATAATAGAGGTTGTGAGGTACCTTATGGTTAAGAGAATCAAACTTCGCACGCTGTTTATAGGAGGGTGTATTACCCTCTTTTTTCTTGTTTTAGTTGCCAGAGTATTCTGGATTCAGGTTCTGCAAGGCAAGGAGTGGCAGGAGACTGCCGCTAAGCAGTGGGCCCATACTTCAACCATTAAGGCCGTCCGCGGGGTGATCGAAGACCGTAACGGCAATGTTCTGGCCAGTGATGTGCCTGCCTACACGGTGGTGGTTAACCCTGAGGTCATTGCCGAGAAAAAAATCGGTGAAGAGGTAATTCAGGGTTTGCATGAGCTGCTGAACAAACCGGTGGATGAGCTGAAGAAGCTGGTGGAGGCGAAGGATAAAGACGGGAAATACCTGAAAAACCGCGAGATCCGTAATGAAGGCTGGAAGATTGACCAGGATATGGCCGATAAAGTGACGGCTTTCGTTGAGAAGCTCAAGAAGGAGCATGATACGCTGGAAACCGGTGTCGGGCTCGTCAGAGAGCAGAAGCGCTATTATCCGAAGGGTTCGCTCGCTGCGCATATTCTGGGTTACACCGACAGGGATGGCAAAGCGGCCATGGGACTGGAAAAGTATCTGGACAAACAGCTCTCCGGTACGGACGGCGAGTTGAACTACCAGAGTGACGGCAAGGGCATCAAGCTGCCCGATTCGAAGGATACATTCCAGCCTGTGGTGAATGGAAGCAACTACAAGCTGACGATTGACAGCACGATTCAGTTCTATATTGAAGAGGCTATGAAAAAGGCGTATGCGGAGTATAAGCCGAAGTCGATCAGTGTGATTGCGGCCGACCCGAAGACGATGGAAATTCTGGGTCTGGCGAATATGCCTACTTTTAACCCGAATGAATACTTTGATCTGAATCAGGATGCGGCCGGCTTCTATAATCATGCTATCATGACGAGATTCGAGCCGGGTTCAACGTTCAAGATTGTACCTCTGGCAGGTGCTGTGCAAGAGAAGCTGTTCAATCCGAATGCCACCTTCCAGTCCGGTTCTGTCCGGATTAAGGGATACAGCAAGCCTATCTTTGATATGAACAGAGCCGGTTACGGAACGATCAGCTTCCTGGAAGGGGTTAAGCGGTCGAGTAACGTTGCGTTCGTTAAGCTCGGTTACGAGATGCTGGGCAAGGAGAAGCTGCTGCAGTATATCACGGATTTCGGGTTCACGGAAAAGACAGGCATTGACCTCCCGGGAGAGGTTAAGGGTATTGTCAACCCTGATCCGAACAGGGCGGTAGAGAATGCAACGCTTGCCTATGGACACGGTAAGCTGTTGGTGACCCCGATTCAACAGCTCACAGCCGTCGCTGCGATTGCGAACGGCGGCAAGCTACTGGTACCGCATGTGGTGAAGGAGGTTACCGATCCGAACACCGGCAAGACCACGGTTACTCAGCCTGAGGTTGTACGGCAGGTGCTCTCCGAAGCAAGTGCAAGGGAGACAGGCAGCTATCTGGAGCAGGTAGTGGCAGATCAGCAGCACGGAACCGGCCGGCATGCCTACATTGAGGGTTACCGGGTGGCCGGCAAGACAGGTACGGCGATTAAGCCAGACGGTAAAGGAGGGTATGACCGCGACAAAGTTCGCTCCTCCTTCCTCGGTTATGCACCGGCCAATGACCCCAAGATCGCAGTCTTCGTCATTATTGACGAGCCTGCCGATGCGGCCGGCGGCGGTGCTGCTGCGGGTCCGGTCTTCAAGGATATCGTCTCACAGGCGCTTCCTTATATGGGCGTACCCAAAGCGGGAGATGTCACGGGCCCTGCCGACAAGAAGACGGTGAAGGTCGAGGCCGCCATCCAGCGTAAAGCGCCGGATCTGACCGGCAAGACGGTGAAGGCGGCAAGACAGCAGCTCATTAATCAGGGCTTTGATTTTGAAGCTGTAGGCCAAGGAGCGAATGTAGTCAGCCAGTACCCTGAGAAGGGCACTGCACTGACCGCCGGGCAGCGGATCTATCTGTTAAGCGAGCAGGGAGAGAACCTGACGCTTCCAGATCTGCGCGGGCAGTCTCTGCGCGATGCTCTGGAGATTCTGAACCTGCTGAAGGTGGGGATCTCCGTCAATGGAGAAGGTTATGTCACGGAGCAGACGCAGACCAAGAATAACGGTAAAACCCAGGTTGCGCTGACGCTTAGTCCTCTCAATGAATACGGCGAGAATATCCCTGTTGCCTTAGCCAGTGATGCCGATAAGGAAGAAGCTGCTAAGTAACACCCATATAGGCTTGTTCTAACCTCTGTTTGTCCCGAATAGTCATGAAGATAAGAGATCATGTCTATGAGTGAAAGCGGGGAGAACACTATGAAGGTATCAAAAGTCGTTAGCCGGCGGAGAATGCTGTGGACGCTGCTGGGACTGGCCGTGTTGTTCGGCGCGCTGGCTGTGCGTCTTGCCTATGTACAGTTAACTCAGGGTGAGAAGCTGAGCGAGAAAGCCGAGGATTTATGGCGGCGGAATATCCCCTTCACCGCCAAACGCGGTGAGATATTGGACAGGGAGGGTGTGGCGCTGGCTTATAACATCAGCTCACCGACGATTTATGCCATTCCTGTACAGGTGAAGGAGAAGGAACAGACCGCGAAGCAGCTGGCTCCGCTGCTCGGGATGACCGAGGAGAAGCTGGCCCAGCTGCTGACCCAAAAGAAAGCCTCAGTGAAACTGCAGCCCGGCGGCCGCAAAATTACGATGGAGCTTGCCGCGAGCATCCGTAATTTGCAGCTGCCGGGCATCGTTGTCGCTGAGGATAACAAACGGTATTATCCCTTCGGGGATCTGGCCGCACATATTCTGGGTTTCACTGGTATCGATAATCAGGGGATTACCGGGATAGAGAGCATCTATGATAAGCTGCTTCAGGGGAGCGCGGGCAATATCTCCTATCTCTCCGATGCGGGAGGCCGGCTGATGCCCGGGTCCTCCGAGAAGTACACTGAGCCGCAGGATGGACTAAGCCTGCAGCTGACCATCGACAAGCAGATTCAATCCATTATGGAACGCGAGCTGGACCAGGCCATGGTGAAATATCAGGCGCAGGGGGCCTGGTCTATCGCCATGGACCCCCGTAACGGTGAGATTCTGGCGATGGCGAGCCGGCCGGGATATGAGCCGGGGGCTTACCAGGAATACGATGCCGAGGTATATAACCGGAATCTTCCGATCTGGATGACGTATGAGCCGGGTTCCACCTTCAAGATCATCACGCTGGCTGCGGCTTTGCAGGAGGGGAAGGTTGATCTCCAGCATGAGCATTTTTTCGATCCGGGCTACATTGAGGTCGGCGGAGCTAAGCTGCGCTGCTGGAAGAAGGGCGGGCATGGAAGTCAGACCTTCCTTGAAGTGGTCGAGAACTCCTGCAACCCGGGATTTGTAGCCTTGGGACAGCGTCTGGGTAAGGATACGCTGTTCAAGTACATCCGGGATTTCGGCTTCGGGAGCAAGACGGGCATCGATCTGAACGGTGAGGCGAACGGAATTCTGTTCAAGCCGGCACAGGTGGGTCCAGTGGAACTGGCGACCACTGCATTCGGCCAGGGGGTATCCGTCACGCCGATCCAGCAGATTGCTGCGGTATCGGCAGCCATCAACGGCGGCAAGCTGTATACTCCGCATGTGGCCAAGGCCTGGATTAACCCGGATACCGGGAACATTGTCTCCGAGACTGAGCCGGAGGAAGTGCGGCAGGTGATCTCGGAGGAGACCTCGAAGAAAGTGCGGGCTGCCCTTGAGAGCGTGGTTGCCAAAGGCACGGGCCGGCCGGCATTTATTGACGGCTACCGTGTGGGCGGCAAGACGGGGACAGCTCAGAAAGTAATCAACGGCCGGTATTCTCCTACGGAGCATATTGTTTCCTTTATCGGCTTTGCGCCAGCGGATGATCCGCAGATCGTGGTCTATACGGCGGTCGATAACCCGAAGGGAATTCAGTTCGGGGGTGTAGTAGCCGCTCCAATTGTCCAGAATATTCTTGAGGATTCTCTTCTGTATCTGAAGGTTCCAGAGCGTAAGGATCAGCTGCCGAGAACCTATAAATACGGAGAGACCCCCATAGTGACGGTCCCTGATCTTACGGGGGCAACTGTTCAGGATATCTATGAGGATCTGAATATGAATTTCATGCTGGTCCGTTCCGGCACCGGCAACACCGTGATCAATCAGGCTCCGAAGGCGGGGGCAAGAGTGCAGCAGGGCTCAACCATCCGGATTTACATGGGAACGCCAAATGAACCGTAAGCTTTGTTATATACTAAAAAACTTACAAGTGCTATTTAATAAAAGTGGATAATATAACCAAAATATAAGGATTTTATGCAGAGTGAGGGATAGGTATGTTAATTAAAGAACTCTCTTCTTGTCTGGCTGCTGCCCGTCTATACGGGGACGGAGACATAGAAATTTCGGATTTGCAGGTCGATTCTCGCAAGGTGGGTCAAGGCGATATGTTCATCTGTCTGCCCGGACATACAGTGGACGGACATGATTACGCACCTCAGGCTGCCGCTAAGGGCGCGGCTGCCCTGGTCTGCGAACGGAAGCTGGACATTGACCTGCCGCAGATCGTGGTGGATGATTGCCGGTATGCCATGTCTGTGCTGTCGAATGCCTTCTTCGGTTCACCGAGCAGCCGGATGAAGCTGATCGGCATTACCGGTACTAACGGCAAGACGACCACCACCTATCTGATTGAACGGATCATGCAGGATCATGGGGTGAAGACCGGCCTGATCGGTACGATCCAGATGCGGTATGACGGTCAGAGCTATCCGATGTCCGGTACGACACAGGAATCGCTGGAGCTTCAGCGCACTCTGAATCATATGGCGCTTAAGGGTGTACAGTGCTGTGTGATGGAAGTATCCTCTCATGCGCTCCAGCAGGGCCGGGTAAAGGGGACAGACTACCGCACCGCGATCTTTACGAATCTGACCCAGGATCACCTGGATTACCACCATACGATGGAGGAGTACCGCGCAGTGAAGGGCTTGTTCTTCTCACGGCTCGGCAACGTGATCTCGCCGTGGAAGGAAGAACGCAAATATGCTGTGCTGAATGCAGACGATGAAGCCAGCGCCTATTTTGCCGCCCAGACCGCAGCCGAGGTCATTACATATGGTATCGACAAGGCTGCCAATGTCCGGGCCTCGCAAATATCGATCACCGCCAAAGGAACTTTTTTCCACGTGGAGACGTTTAAGGGTGAGACGGATATTTCGCTTCGCATGGTCGGCAAGTTCAACGTCTATAATGCGCTTGCGGCCATTACGGCTGCATTGCTGGAGGATGTGCCGCTTGAAGGCATCAAGGCCAGTCTGGAGTCGGTTGCCGGTGTGGACGGCCGTGTCGAATCGGTGGATGCCGGGCAGGATTTCGCAGTAATCGTTGACTATGCGCATACACCGGATGGTCTGGAGAATGTACTGAAGGCGGTATGTGAATTCGCAGCAGGCAAAGTGCTCACTGTCTTCGGCTGCGGCGGGGACCGCGATACGACCAAACGGCCTCTCATGGGCAAAATAGCTGCCAAATACAGCGACCATGTGCTGGTCACCTCCGACAATCCCCGGACGGAGGACCCGCTGCAGATTCTGGCTGATATTGAGGCGGGTCTGCGCGAGGATGGCGTGGAGCGCGAGCGCTACGAGATGATTCCGGACCGGCGGGAAGCCATCACAAAAGCTGTTGAAATGGCAAGCCCCGGCGATGTAGTATTGATTGCGGGGAAAGGTCATGAGACCTATCAGCTGATCAAGGGAGTCGTTCATGATTTCGATGACCGCATCGTTGCCAAAGAAGTGATAAGGGGCCGAAGCTATTGATTATTAGAACATTGCATAATGTCGCGGAAATGTGCGGAGGAGAGCTGTCCTCATCCGAAGCTAAGGATATAGAGATTCAGGGAGTTGTAACCGATTCGCGGAAAATATCGCCGGACTGCCTGTTCGTCCCGCTGGTTGGAGAGAACTTCGACGGCCATCACTATGCGGCCGCTTCCCTGGCGGCGGGAGCTGCCGCTACCCTCTGGCAGAAGGATAAGGGGCCTGCACCCGCAGGCGGCGCGGTTATTCTGGTAGAGGACACTTTAGCGGCACTGCAGAAGCTGTCCTCCGCCTACTTGGCCGAAGTTGCCCCCCGTGTAGTTGCTGTTACGGGAAGCAACGGCAAGACGACAACCAAGGATATGATTACCGCACTGCTGGAAGTGCAGTACAAGGTGCACAAGACCCAAGGGAACTTCAACAATCATATCGGCCTGCCGCTTACGATTCTCTCTATGGACAGCGATGTTGAGATCGCTGTGCTGGAGATGGGCATGAGCTCAAGGGGAGAGATCGCTCTGCTGTCTCTGCTCGCTTCTCCTGACGTAGCGGTGATTACCAATGTTGGCGAATCCCATCTGCTGCAGCTTGGCTCCCGCAAGGAGATTGCCAGAGCGAAGCTTGAGATTGTGGACGGACTTCAGCCGGGCGGGCTGCTGATCTATAACGGGGATGAGCCGCTGCTTGCCGAGGTTCTGGCAGAGCCAGGGTTCCGCGCGCCTGAAGGGCTGAAGACCTTCCGCTTCGGGCAGTCGGCTGACAATGATGATTATCCGACCGGGCTCATGACACACAGCGGGGGGATGACCTTCACCTCGCTGCAGCATGGGGAGCGTGCCTTCACCCTTCCGCTGCCGGGACAGCATAATGTAATTAATGCGCTCGCTGCGCTTGCAGTGGCACGTCATTATAAGGTGACCGATGAGAATATGGCAGAAGGACTAAGCGGCCTCAAGCTGACTGGGATGCGGATTGAGGTTATTCAGGCGGCCAGCGGGCTGGTTCTGCTGAATGACGCCTACAATGCCAGTCCGACCTCCATGAGGGCGGCGATTGATGTGCTGCAGTCTATGAAATGCAGCGGCCGCAGAATCGCAGTGCTGGGAGACATGCTGGAACTCGGGCCGGAGGAGCTTCAGTTCCACCGGCAGATCGGCAGCTATCTCGACCCGGAGCTGACGGATGACGTATTCACCTTCGGCCCGCTGGCGGTACAGCTGGCGGCGGCGGCCTCGGAGCGGTTCGAGGCCGGGCATATCTATGCTTTTACAGATAAAGAAGACTTGATCAATGCCTTGAATGCGAAGTGCGGCAATAATGATGTTGTGTTGTTCAAAGCATCCAGAGGAATGCGGCTGGAGGAAGTGCTCCACCGCTTGAAAGAACATTCTGAAGCGAATTCTAACTAAAGGAGGGGTGTACCCATGGATTATCAATTGCTTCTGCTGACTATTGCTGTGTCCTTTATCCTTGCGGTCATTGCCGCTCCGCTGATCATACCGCTGCTGCGCCGGCTCAAGCTGGGACAGCAGGTTCGTGACGACGGGCCCCAGACCCATCTGAAAAAGGCGGGAACCCCTACCATGGGCGGCGTAATCATCATGGTCGCGTTCACGCTGTCTTTTCTGAAATTCTCGGTGATTAATTCGGATTTCTATGTATTGCTGGCTGCTACGCTGGGCTATGGACTCATTGGATTCCTGGATGATTATATCAAAATTGTGTTCAAGCGCTCCCTCGGCCTTACGGCGCGCCAGAAGCTGATAGGCCAGCTGCTGGTTGGCGTCGTGCTCAGCGTTCTGCTGATCTCGGCCGGGCATAATACCAATATCAGCGTTCCGGGAACCTCCTTCAGCTTCGACTGGGGCCCCTGGTTCTATTATCCGTTCATTGTGCTGATGATGATGGCAGTCACGAATGCCGTTAACTTCACGGACGGTGTGGATGGTCTGCTGTCAGGCGTAAGTGCGATTGCGCTGGCTGCCTTCGCGGTGGTAGCCATGCAGGCAACCTCGATTGCCGCTGGTGTCTGTGCGGCTGCGATGATTGGCGCAGTGCTTGGGTTTCTCGTATTCAATGCCCATCCTGCCAAGGTGTTCATGGGCGATTTCGGCTCCTTCGGGATTGGCGGGGCGATTGGCGCGATTGCTATTGTCACCAAGACCGAGCTGCTCTTTGTGGTGATCGGCGGAATCTTCGTGGTTGAAATGCTGTCCGTAATTATTCAGGTCGCTTCGTTTAAGACACGCGGCAAACGGGTATTCAGAATGAGCCCGATCCATCATCACTTTGAGCTGGGCGGCTGGTCGGAGTGGCGCGTAGTCGTCTCCTTCTGGGCGGTGGGCCTTGTGCTGGCGGCAGCTGGACTATATCTCATCAAGGGGTTGTAACGAATGAAACATCCGGATCTGTACCGTGGTCAAAAGGTGGTCGTCCTGGGGCTCGCCAAAAGCGGCGTCCAGGTGGCCAAGGTGCTGCATGAACACGGCGCTGTGGTGACGGTCAATGATAAAAAGGAAAGAGATCAGAGTCCCGAAGCTTCCAAACTGGAATCTTTGGGAATTTCTGTTATATGTGGCGGGCATCCGGAGAACTTGATCCACGAGGGTGTGGAGCTGGTTGTGAAGAATCCGGGGATTCCCTATTCGGTCGCTCCCGTACAGCAGGCGCTGGAGCTGGGGATTGAGGTGGTGACCGAGGTAGAGGTAGCTTACCATCTCTGCGCTGCCCCGATGATCGGCATTACCGGTTCCAACGGCAAGACCACTACAACGACCTGGGTAGGCCTTATGCTGGAGGCGGCAGGGATGCGCCCTATTGTGGCCGGGAACATAGGAACGCCGCTCTCTCAGGCCGCACAGGAGGCTGACGCGGACAACTGGATGGTGGTCGAGCTAAGCAGCTTCCAGCTGAAGGGCACGGAAGCGTTCCGGCCCAAGATTGCTGCCTTGCTGAATGTCGCGGAGACCCACCTGGACTACCATGGAGGCATGGAGGACTATGTAGCCTCTAAGTCCAAGCTGTTCGCCAATCAGGGACCGGAGGATACCGCTGTGCTGAACTGGGATGATCCGGTCTGCCGCGAGCTGGTGCCCTATCTGAAGGCGGGAATTCTGCCCTTCTCCATGAATGAGGAGCTGGTGCAGGGCATCTTCGTCCGCCCGTCCTATGTGGCGGATACGGTAGACGAGCTGAAGCGGGTTATTATCTACCGCGATTACACCGAGAGCGAGACCGAAATAGCTGATGTCGATTCTATCGGACTTCCCGGCCGCTTCAATGTGGGGAATGCGCTGGCTGCCTGCGGCATTGCCATTGCCGCAGGGGCGGACCCGGCGGTGCTGGGTCCGGTGCTGGCTTCCTTCCGCGGGGTGGAGCACAGGCTGGAGTATGTAACAGATAACGCAGGTGCGGCCTATTATAACAATTCCAAGGCTACCAATTCCAAAGCTACCTCCATGGCGCTGGCCTCCTTCCTTAAGCCGGTCATTCTTATTGCCGGGGGCCTAGACCGCGGCTCGGATTATATGGAGCTGCTGCCTGTCCTCGGGGAGAATGTCAAAGCCCTGGTGACGCTTGGACAGACCCGGGACAAGCTGGCGGCTGTAGCCCGGCTGGCAGGAGTAAAGACGGTCATCTCCGTCGATAATGGGGAGAGTGCCGCTGCCGTGCTGGAGCAGGCTGTGCGGGAGGCTTCCGCCCTGGCGGAAGCTGGGGATGTAGTTCTCCTGTCCCCTGCCTGTGCCAGCTGGGATATGTTTACCTCCTATGAGGAGCGCGGGCGTATTTTTAAAGAGGCGGTGCATAACCTTTAAGTAGGGGGGTGGATAAGCCCCTACTACGGATGCAAGAGGTGTGCTCCTGATGAACAAATCCCGTCATGCGCCCGATATCTGGCTGCTGCTTCCGATACTGGCCTTACTGGCTATCGGTATGGTAATGGTATACAGTGCCGGGTCCGTTCTGGGCTTCCGCAATTATGGCGATTCGTTTTACTTTGTCAAAAGACAGATGCTGTTCGCAGGCCTGGGCCTCATCGCGATGTTCATTACGGCGAACACCGATTATCTGGTGCTGAAAAGGTTCGCCCGGCCGCTCCTGATCGTGTGCTTCGCCCTGCTGGTGCTGGTGCTGATACCCGGCATCGGAGTGGTGCGCGGCGGGGCACGCAGCTGGATCGGCATCAGCTCCTTCGGCATTCAGCCCTCGGAATTCATGAAGATGGGGATGATCCTCTTCCTGGCCAAATGGCTCGGAACCGAGGAGTATGACATTTCCAGCTTCATGCGCGGGCTGCTTCCGCCGCTTGCGTTGATCGGCTCCGCGTTCGCGCTGATTATGCTTCAGCCGGATCTCGGCACAGGCACTGTCATGTTCGGCGCGGCCCTGATGATGGTCTTCACAGCGGGGGCGCGGATGAAGCATCTGCTCTCCCTTGGTGCGCTGGGGCTGGCCGGGTTCGCCGGACTCATTGCAGCGGCGCCTTACCGGCTGCAGCGGATCACCGCCTTTCTGGACCCCTGGTCCGACCCGCTGGGCGCCGGTTATCAGATCATCCAGTCACTCTATGCGGTGGGTCCCGGCGGGCTGGGCGGACTGGGCTTCGGGATGAGCCGGCAAAAATACAGCTACGTCCCGGAGCCGCAGACTGATTTTATTTTCTCAATTTTGGCCGAGGAGCTGGGGTTTATCGGGGGGCTGGCCGTACTGCTGCTGTTCCTGCTGCTGATCTGGCGCGGAATGAAGGTCGCTATGAGCCTGCCGGACCGCTTCGGAAGCTATCTTGCTGTAGGCATTGTATGTATGGTAGCGGTTCAGGTTGTCATCAACATCGGTGTGGTGATCGGCCTGATTCCGGTAACCGGCATCACGCTTCCGCTGATCAGCTACGGCGGCTCATCGCTGACCCTGATGCTCACAGCTCTGGGCATTCTGCTTAATTTATCACGTTATGCGAGGTGAAAGACATGCGTATTGTACTTAGCGGCGGCGGCACGGGAGGACATATTTATCCTGCCGTAGCCGTAGCCAGACAACTGGAATCCGAAGATACGGATTCTGTCTTCCTGTATATCGGAGGCAAGCGAGGTCTGGAGAGCAAGCTGGTTCCCCAGGAGAATCTGCCTTTCCAGTCCATTGATATTACAGGCTTCCGCCGCAAGCTGTCGATGGATAATGTGAAGACGGTTATGCGGTTCCTGAAGGGGGTCAAAGCCTCCAAAGCCATGCTGCGCGAGTTCAAGCCTGATGTGGTTGTCGGTACCGGGGGGTATGTCTGCGGGCCTGTAGTGTATGCAGCCTCGCGGCTCGGCATCCCTACCCTGATCCATGAACAGAATGCGATTCCGGGACTGACCAACCGTTTTCTCAGCCGGTATGCCAGCACGGTCGCGGTGAGCTTTGAAGGCACAGAGGCGGCTTTTTCCGGGGCCAAGAATGTAATCTATACGGGCAATCCCCGGGCCACTACGGTCATGACAGCGAACCCGCAGCGCGGCTTTGCTTCACTAGGAGTTCCTGAAGGTAGTACGGTGGTGCTGGTTGTCGGAGGAAGCGGGGGGGCCAAGGCGATTAACCGTGCCATGATTGAAATGGCACCATTTGTGGGTAAGGGGAATGGTGTTCACTATGTGTATGTCACCGGAGAGTCTTACTTCGAGGATACCCGCAAAGCGGTACGCGAGCAGCTCGGCGGTATTCCGAATTGGCTGCATGTCCTCCCTTATGTTCACAATATGCCTGAGGTGCTGGCCTGCACTTCCCTGATCGTGAACCGGGCAGGCGCCTCTTTTCTTGCAGAGATTACCGCGCTTGGCATACCCTCTGTCCTCATTCCGTCTCCTAATGTAACGAACAACCATCAGGAAGCCAACGCCAGAGCGCTGGAAGGTGAAGGTGCGGCAGTGGTGCTTCTGGAGAAGGATCTGAGCGGAGAGGCGCTGTTCACAGCGGTTCAGAAGATCATCGGAGCGGATACGCTGCATCGCAGCATGTCGGAGGCCTCAAGACGCCTCGGCAAAAGAGATTCCGCTTCCCTGGTAGTCAGTGAGCTGCACAGGCTGGCTGCAGGCCGGGGACGCTAGAATCCGGGCTTACATTGTCACACACACGGAGCTCCGAACATAGGATGATCCTATAATCGTGACAATCACCCAGAGCGCTTCTTGATGTCTGAGATTCGGAGACGGAATTCGTTCTGACCCATTTCGCAGGACAGCGGGGCCAGGAAGTGCTTACGGTGGGTGAGCGGTAATCTCGGAGGTGATACATTGGACAAATTGGTGATTGAGGGTGGAACCCCCCTGTCAGGCACCATACGTATCCATGGAGCAAAAAATGCGGCACTGCCGATTCTGGCAGCGAGCCTGCTGGCCGAAGGAGTTCACTCACTGCATAATGTGCCGAAGCTGCTGGACATCGAAACGATGCTGCATATTCTGCAGCGGCTGGGCTGCAGGACAGTGCATGAAGAGGAGACGGTCACCGTCGATACATCCTTTCTCTTGACCTCTCATGTGCCGGAGGACCTGATGCGGCAGATGAGATCCTCCATATTCCTGATGGGGCCTCTTCTGGCCAAGTTCGGGGAAGTGACGATCTATCAGCCGGGAGGCTGTGCGATCGGGGAGCGCAAGATTGATCTCCACCTGCAGAGCCTCAAGCTGCTCGGGGCAGAGATTGAGGAGACGGGCGGCAGGATCTGCTGCCGGGCTGCTAGCTTGAGAGGCTGTGATATCCATCTGGATTATCCCAGCGTGGGCGCCACGGAGAATATCATGATGGCCGCCGCCATGGCCGAGGGCACGACTACCGTCTCCGGGGCAGCGAGAGAACCGGAAATCCAGGACCTACAGAACTTCCTCAATGCGATGGGGGCACAGATTATCGGGGCAGGGACCGATACGATCACCATTCAGGGTGTCCGCAAGCTCCATGCCTGCAGCTATGAGGTGATCCCCGACCGGATTGTTGCCGGAACCGTGATGATTGCCGCCGCCGCCACGCGGGGCAATGTAACGCTGACCCACACCAATGCAGGACATTTGACCTCCCTGATCCACATCCTGAGGCGCGCCGGTGTTCAAATTACAGTGTGCAATGATATAATTAATATCAGCTGTATGGGACGTCCCCGTGCGGTTGAGCGTATTGTTACCTCTCCGTATCCGTCCTTTCCTACGGACCTGCAGTCCCAGGTAATGGTTCTATTGTCCCTGGCGGACGGGTTCAGTGTAATTAAGGAGACGGTCTTTGAAGGGCGCTTCAAGCATGTGGAGGAGATGGCCCGGATGGGAGCGGATATCTCTATTGATCTTAACAGGGCCTTCATACGCGGCGTTCAGCGGTTGTATGGAGCAACGGTTGAGGCCACTGACCTGCGGGCAGGAGCTGCCCTAGTAATCGCCGGACTGGCTGCTCAGGGAACGACTGTTGTAGAGCAGGCTCATCATATAGACCGAGGATATGACGGCATCGAATTACTGTTTCAAAAGCTGGGGGCGCGCATTAGCCGCAAGGTGCCTGTGCCTGACCCGCTGGATTTGGCCAATTAAAGCTCCCTGTCTCCTTCGGCGAAGCCGTGAGGAAGGAGACAGGGCCTTATTACGGAGATATGAGAATGCCAAAAACGCGAATACCTCTTTTGAAAGAGGACAAGCCTAGCAAGAGAAAAAACCGTAAAATTATCATCATCCTGGCACTGCTGTTCACTGCGCTGCTGGCTGTAATCTTCTTCCGTTCGTCGATCAGCAAGATTACAGCCATTGAAATGCAGGGGGATAAATATACGTCCCGTGAGCAGCTGCTGGCAGCAAGCGGCCTGAAGATCGGAGGACAGTTCTTTGCAGTCTCCGGAGATTCCGTGGGGAAGGCGCTGGAGGAGCTGAAAACAGTTCAGGAGGCGCAGGTCAGCAAGAAGTTCCCCGGTGTGGTTACGATCACTGTGAAGGAGTACCCGGCGGTTGCCTATGAACTGGACCAGGCAGGCGTGCTGGAAGCTATTCTGTCGAGCGGGGCCGCCGTCTCTGTGACGGATACCGGAATTGCTGTAGAGAAGCCGATATTGACCAACTGGAAGGCTGACGATCCTTATAAGACCAAGCTGTGCCAGGCGCTGGCCGGAATTCCGAATGAGCTGACCAGTGATATATCGGAGATTGTACCTTCCCCGACGTTGTCTTTTCCGGACCGGATCAAGCTCTACACACGTTCACGCTTTGAGGTCATAACGGCCATTTCGCTGCTCAAGGATAAAGTAGGCTATTTGAATCAGGTGATTCAGACGGAGGAGCCGGGACTTATCAAAATGCTGGAGGCGGATTCCTATGTTCCATTCCATTCTGAAGCCGGGGACAACGGAGAAGACGCAGATGCACAAGAGTAAATAGTCCCTACTAATGAAGCGGAATAAATGCTACAATCTGTTTTACGGGTAATAAGCAATATCCCTCTTTTTTCTGCGGATTTTTTGAGATGCAATTCAGGATATAGCCGCTGTTCTCTTGTTTTTCTTGTTTGAAGGTCAGGTGCTGATCCCGCTTAGCGGAGGGCGCCTGCCGGTACGTGAATACCTTGTCATATTATTCCTCTCAAAAAATTTGTTGAAAAAAGAGGGAAAGGATTAGGGATGTTGAATATGTACAGAGATGTTTCCCGCGACCGGGATCAAAAGCTTGTTTATTATGATTATAACAGGAGGTGCCATAGGGCTTGAGCAACAATGACATCATTGTTAGTTTGGACATCGGTACATCCAAAGTTCGGGCAATAATCGGGGAAGTTACTAGTGGAACCTTCAATATTATTGGCGTTGGATCTGCTGATTCGGAAGGGATACGCAAGGGTGCGATTGTAGACATCGATCAGACTGTGCAATCGATCAGGAGTGCCGTAGAGCATGCGGAGCAAATGGTCGGTATTCAAATATCCGAGGTGTATGTCGGCATATCCGGCAACCATATCGGCCTGCAATCCAGCCACGGCGTAGTTGCCGTTCAGAATGAGGACCGTGAGATCGGCGAAGATGACATCGACCGTGTAATCAAGGCAGCGGAGGTTATTGCACTCCCGCCGGAACGCGAGGTCATTGATGTTGTCGCCAAGCAGTATATCGTCGACGGCCTTGAAGGTATTCAGGACCCGCGCGGAATGATCGGCGTCCGCCTGGAAGTGGAAGCTACGATCATTACCGGTGCCAAGACCCCCATACATAATCTGCTCCGCTGCGTGGAGAAATCAGGTCTGAAGGTTAAAGATCTTGTCCTTATGTCTCTCGGGGCTGGCGGATTAGCGCTCTCCAAAGATGAGAAATCAATGGGGGCTGTACTGGTGGATATCGGTGCCGGACAAGCCACGATAGCCGTATATGAAGAAGGTTCCCTTAGTGCAACCTCCACGATTCCGATCGGAGGAGAATTCATAACCAATGATATTGCGTACGGACTTCGGACACTTACCGACCAGGCCGAGAAGGTCAAGCTGAAATACGGCTGTGCCTGGATCGATGATGCTGCTTCGGAGGTCGTCTTCAAGGTCCTGCGTATCGGCAGCAATGTGGAGAAGGAATTCAACCAGGAGGATTTGGCAGCGATTATCGAGCCAAGAGTCCAGGAAATCTTCCACCTGATCCGTCAGGAAGTGAAGCGGCTTGGTTATACGGAGCTCCCGGGAGGTTATATACTTACGGGTGGCACAGTTTCGATGCCAGGGGTGCTTAAGGTAGCCCAGAACGAGCTCGCAGCCTCCGTACGGATCGCTGTACCGGATTATATCGGAGTGCGTGACCCCGGCTTCACCGGCGGCGTAGGCATCCTTCATAATGTGGTACGCAACTACCGCGGACGGAGCAGCGGCGGAAGTGCCAACAAGAAGACCGTTAACCGCAGCAAGCAGAGCGCAGCGCCGGTTCAGGATTCTTCCAAGAAGCCAGGTCTGGTGGAACGACTAAAGAATATGTTTAGCGAGTTCATATAAGTGTAATCCAGATATACTTGGATTGGCCATCCAAGCACTACTCGAGGGGGAGATGGAAACAATATGTTGGAATTTGATTTTGAAATGGAGAGCTTGGCGCAAATAAAAGTCATCGGCGTCGGCGGTGGCGGAAGCAACGCTGTGAACCGGATGATTGAAAATGGCGTTCAGGGTGTTGAGTTCATCACGGTTAATACAGACGCCCAAGCGCTGCATATGGCCAAATCGGAGCATAAATTACAAATCGGGGATAAATTGACCCGCGGACTTGGCGCAGGAGCGAATCCTGAGGTTGGCAAGAAGGCGGCAGAGGAATCCCGCGATCTGATCTCGAATACGCTGAAGGGCGCGGACATGGTCTTCGTTACCGCAGGTATGGGCGGCGGTACCGGAACAGGCGCAGCGCCTGTCATTGCCGAAATCGCTAGAGAATGCGGAGCATTGACGGTAGGCGTCGTGACCCGCCCGTTCACTTTTGAAGGCAGAAAACGTGCCAACCAGGCAGAGCTTGGAATCGAAGCGCTCAAGGAAAAGGTTGATACGCTGATTGTGATTCCAAATGACCGCCTCCTAGAAATTGTGGATAAGAAAACTCCAATGCTGGAAGCGTTCCGTGAAGCGGACAATGTACTCCGGCAGGCGGTACAAGGCATCTCCGACCTTATTCAGGTTCCCGGACTGATCAACCTTGACTTTGCTGATGTGAAGACGATTATGACGGAGCGCGGTTCAGCGCTTATGGGCATCGGGATTGCCACCGGTGAGAACCGGGCGTCTGAGGCGGCCCGCAAAGCGATTATGAGCCCGCTGCTTGAAACCTCCATCGAAGGTGCACGCGGTGTCATTATGAACATTACAGGCGGCTCTAACCTCTCCCTGTACGAAGTGAATGAAGCTGCAGAGATTGTTACTTCGGCTTCGGACCCTGAAGTGAATATGATCTTCGGTGCCATTATCGAAGAGAGTATGAAGGACGAGATCAAGGTTACTGTTATTGCGACCGGCTTTGAACACAAGCCTTCTCCAATAGCTCCTGTACGCCGTCCCGCGGCAAACAGCGAACCGGCTGCTGATAATAAGAGCAAGAGTGAGAATCTTCGTCCGTTCGGGAATCAGACAAGCTCTGATCAGCTGGATATTCCAACCTTCCTGCGCAACCGGACACGCGGCAATAATGATTAAGATTAAGAGCCATTAATAGCATAGACTGTTACGGAAGCACCGTATCACGCAGCTTTGAACTGCGGGGTATGGTGTTTTTTTGCTTTTCAGGCTGTATAATTACGTTAACGGGAGACGATACCATGGAAATGCTGGACCCCCGGGTGGATTTTGTATTTAAGCGGATTTTTGCAAGCGAGGGCAACAAGGATGTACTGCTCGCTTTTCTGAATCAGATATTCTTGGATGCGGGCGATCTTCCCCTGGAGGAAGTGGTGCTGCTCAATCCTTATACGGATAAGGATGATCCGCTGGATAAGCAGGCGATATTTGATATATGGGCCAAGACGGTGGACGGCAAGCTGATTAACATTGAGATGCAGCTGTTCAACAAATATGATATTGAGAAACGCACGCTGTATTATTGGAGCAAGCGTTATGCCGGGCAGCTTCAAGTCAGCGGGAAATATACCGAGCTTAAGAAATGCGTGACGATTAACATTCTGAATTACAAGGTGCTCCCTAATGAACATACACATAGTGTATTTCATTTGCGGGAGGACAGCAGCGGAGCGCCGCTGACAGATGATATAGAGATTCATTTCCTGGAGCTGCCCAAGCTGAACCAGCCGGTTACGCCCGGCGAGGGCGGCCTTGTGAACTGGCTGTTGTTCCTGAAAGGCATTGACTACTCTGAATGGGAGGTGCTGCAAATGAATGAGCCAGCCTTGAAGAAGGCGATGGAGACGCTGGAATTTCTGAGCCAGGATTCGGAGGCCCGCCGCAAATATGAGGACCGCCAGAAATTTCTGATGGACGAAGCCTCGCAGCGGGATGGTGCGCTTAGAGAAGGCTTCGCTAAGGGAACTGCGGCGGGTGAACTGGAGGCCAAGCGGGTAATAGCAAAGAATCTCCTGTCGATGGGAATGGATCGTGCTTCAGTGCAGAAAGCAACCGGACTCTCCGAAGAAGAGCTGAAATCTATCAATAACTAAATACGTTTCTCATGAAGCCAGCCGCTTAGGGCTGGCTTTTGTGTTGTGCACTGAAGTTCCTCTCAATGCCCATAAGTCGACAAAAAAACTGCAAGAACGCCCCCCATGTTTAGACAGACTTTGGATACAGGAGTTTCTATACTAATCTTATCGTCTAAAAAGAGAGCCTGCACCGAGGCCTCCGGATAGATATCCGCTTGCAGGCAGGTGAGAGCGATGGTTGTCTATATTGACTTGATTTTTGCCGCCAATCTGCTGATCGACGGAGTCCTGCTGTGGCTGACAAGCTGGCTGGTTAAGCACAAGGTATCCTGGTGGCGGCTGACTCTCTCAGCGCTGGCGGGTGCACTCTATGTCGTCATGATGTTCGTACCGGAGCTGTCCTTTCTGTATACCTTTCTCATCAAATTCGGGTTATCGGTTTTGATGATCTGGATAGCCTTTGGATTTAGAAGTCTGCAAAGCTATCTTCGGGCATTTGGGGCGTTTTATATCATTAATTTTGCGGCGGCGGGAGGGATCATAGGCGTTCATTATCTGCTGCAAAGCTCTGGTGACCTCTGGAAGGGCATGATCTTCACCTCATCGGGAGGCCAAGCTTACCGGCTGAAGATCGGGTTCTGGTTCGTGCTTGCCCTGCTTCCGCTGGTGCTGTTGCTCTTCAAGCTGATCCAATCCTCCCGCCGGCACAGAGAACAACTGGATTCCTATATTGGGGAAGTGACGGTGGAGATCGACGGAGTGTCGGTTACCTGCCCCGGACTGCTGGATACCGGGAACCGGCTCAGCGATCCGCTGACGAGGATTCCGGTCATGGTGATGGAAGCCTCGCTGTGGGAGGGCCATTTGCCGGCTTCCTGGAAAGGAAGGCTGACCCAGACGGGTGCAGATACACTTGTACTGGAAACGGACGGGCAGTCGTTCGCCTGGCAGGACAGGATACGGCTGGTGCCGTACAGAGGCGTCAATCGCGGGGCATCCTTCATGCTCGCGCTGAAGCCGGATAAGGTGAGTATAGAACTTGGCGGTGATACCTTTTGCAGCACAAGGGTACTCATCGGGCTGGATGGCGGGACACTGTCGGGAGACGGCGCGTACCGGGCGGTCATACATCCTGACCTGACCCACAAAGAGAGTGCTCCAGAAGCGCCGGCTGACAAGGTGATGGGCTAAGTAACCTATAGGAGGAACAATAATGGTCAAATTCAAGCTTGTGCTGCAACTGCAGTATTACCGCATGCTGTTTCTGCTCGGTCTGAAGAGCCAGGAGATTTATTATATCGGGGGAAGTGAAGCGCTGCCGCCGCCGTTGACACGCGAGGAGGAGGAATTCCTGCTCCAGCGGCTCTCCAGCGGGGATGCAGCAGTCCGGGCTATGCTGATTGAGCGCAACCTGCGGCTGGTGGTCTACATCGCCCGGAAATTCGAGAACACCGGCATTAACATCGAGGATCTGGTATCCATTGGCGCGATCGGACTGATTAAGGCGGTCAACACCTTTGATCCGGAGAAAAAAATCAAACTCGCCACCTACGCCTCACGCTGCATCGAGAATGAAATTCTGATGTATCTGCGGCGTAACAGCAAGACCAGAAGCGAGGTTTCTTTTGATGAACCGCTGAATATTGATTGGGACGGCAACGAGCTGCTGCTCTCGGATGTGCTGGGCACGGAGAACGATACGATCTACCGGAACATTGAGGAGCAGGTCGACCGCAAGCTGCTGCAGAAGGCGCTGGAGAAGCTCAGCGAGCGGGAACGGCTGATTATGGAGCTGCGGTTCGGGCTGCGGGGCGGCGAGGAAAAAACGCAAAAGGATGTAGCTGATCTGCTGGGCATCTCCCAATCTTATATTTCGCGCCTGGAAAAAAGAATTATCAAGCGGCTGCGCAAGGAGTTCAACAAGATGGTGTAAGTGATAAACGCTGAGGAATAAAATGCCGGGCCGGGGAGATAATGTACAGTAATGTTTCTCCTTGGGAGGTTAATCATCATGACCCGAAATAAAGTCGAGATTTGCGGTGTGGACACCGCCAAGCTGCCTGTTCTCACGAACGTGGAAATGCGGGCATTGTTCACTTCGCTGCAGCAGCAGGGCGAGCGATCCGCCAGAGAGAAATTGGTAAATGGCAACCTCAGGCTTGTGCTAAGCGTGATTCAAAGGTTCAATAATCGTGGAGAGTTCGTGGATGATTTGTTTCAGGTAGGCTGCATCGGACTCATGAAAGCCATCGATAATTTCGATTTATCGCAGAATGTCAAGTTCTCCACCTATGCGGTGCCGATGATCATCGGAGAGATCCGCCGCTACTTGCGCGACAACAACCCGATCCGGGTATCCCGCTCCCTGCGCGACATTGCCTATAAGGCGCTGCAGGTGCGTGACAGCCTGACGAACCAGAATTCGCGGGAGCCGACGATCTTCGAAATATCCGAAGCGCTCGGTGTTCCGAAGGAGGATGTTGTCTTCGCCCTTGATGCGATCCAGGACCCGGTCTCTCTGTTCGAGCCGATCTATCATGACGGCGGGGACCCGATCTATGTGATGGATCAGATCAGTGACGACAAGAACAAGGATGTCTCCTGGATTGAGGAGATTGCGCTGCGGGAGGCCATGCAGCGGCTGGGGCAGCGTGAGAAACGCATTTTGTCGATGCGCTTCTTCGAAGGTAAGACCCAGATGGAGGTCGCCGACGAGATTGGCATCTCCCAGGCTCAGGTCTCACGGCTTGAGAAATCAGCAATCCAGCAAATGCAAAAGCATGTAAAGTCCTGACCACAGTCTATAAATGAGCGGAGGATATTCCGGATGGCGGCAACTAGCGGCTAGCCGGGATATCCTTTTATATGTCCGGGGCACAGAGGATCTGGAATCAGTCATGCGGCCAAGCCTTAAGGACATATACTGAGCTATAGGTCTGAATGTACAGGGGTGGCAGGATGATTGAGGAAACGTCAGCTTCGGGTAAAAAGATGAAAATCTCCGATTTTCAAACCAAAGATGTAATCAATATTGTCGACGGTAAACGGCTGGGCCAGATCAGCGATCTGGAGCTGGATTTGCGTAGAGGCGTCATTGACGCTGTGATTGTCCCGGGCTATACCAGATTCATGGGGTTGTTCGGCGGCGGTGCCGATCTGGTGATTCCATGGCGGAATATCGTGAAGATCGGTGCGGATGTCGTGCTCGTGAAGCTGGAGGAGCCCCGCATACCGCAGGGACAGGAAGACCGCGAGATGATGTACCTGGAACGGCCGGACCGCAGTGAACGGCGCACTTATTAATGAGGTGCGTCTTTTTTCTGCGGATATGGGTAAAGTCATAGGAGAATGTTTTCGGGGCTGAGTGTGGTACACTTAAGCGGAGGTGAAGAGATGGAACCGTTTATGCAAAATGGCACAGCGAGCATGCTGCTGCATCTGGAGCCGTGGCGTGAGCCGTATAGGAGCATTACTGCAGGCTTCACCGGCAGAGCAGGCGGCAGCGGCAAAGAACCGTATGACAGCTTCAATTGTGCTTTTCATGTAGGCGATGATCCGGCGGATGTGCTGGCTAACCGCAGCCTGCTGGCTGCGAGTCTGGGCTTCCGGCTTGCCGATTGGACCTGCGGGGAACAGACCCATGGCAAAGAGATCGCTGTCATTACAGAACAGGATCGCGGCCGGGGCAGCCTGGACCGGGCCTCTGCCTTTCAAGCCACTGACGGGCTGCTGACGAATGTGCCCGGGGTGCTGTTGACTTCTTTTTACGCTGATTGTGTGCCGCTGTTCTTCCATGATCCACTGAACCAGGTGGTGGGGCTGGCGCATGCAGGCTGGAAGGGGACCGTGGCGGAAATCGCGGCCGCGATGGTGGAGCGCATGGGACAGACGTACGGGAGCCGTCCTGAGGACATACAGGCTGCTATAGGGCCTTCCATCGGAGACTGCTGCTATGAGGTGGATGATTATGTAATGGACCCTGTCCGGCGCCTGGAGGCCAGGCTGAACCTGCCGGCTGTGGCGGAAGGCGCGCGGGCTGTATATAGACCATCGGAGACAGACAGCAGCAAAATGATGCTGAACTTGAAAGAATTGAATCAACGCATTATGATAAAAGCAGGAATATTGCCGACTCATATCGAATGTACAACTTGGTGTACAAGCTGTAACAGTGATCTGTTCTTTTCGTACCGGAAGGAAAACGGGGTCACTGGGAGAATGACGAGCTGGATCGGAATAAAGGAGAGTTGAAATTTTGGCCTCGCTACAAGAAAGAATAGCCACTACCCGGGAACGTGTCGCACGGGCCTGCGCGGCCAGCGGCCGGGATGCCAGTGAAGTCAAGCTGATTGCGGTAACGAAATACGTATCGCTGAATACGGTTGCCGCTGTGCTGGAGGCAGGTCTTGAGGAGATCGCCGAGAGCCGCTGGCAGGATGCGGAGCCGAAATGGAATGCGCTTGGGCATAAGGGAATATGGCACTTTATCGGGCATCTGCAGACGAATAAGGTGAAGGACGTTATCGGTAAATTTCAATATATTCACTCTCTGGACCGGCTGTCGCTGGCCAGGGAGCTGCATAAGAAGGCGGAAGCTGCGGGACTTGTTGTGAAGGTGTTCCTGCAGGTGAATATTTCAGGCGAGGATACCAAGTTCGGCCTGGCGCCGGAAGCGGTGGAGGACTTCCTGCGGGAGATCGCTCCGCTTGACCGGGTGAAGGTCATCGGCCTGATGACGATGGCCCCTCACGAAGAAGACCCCGAGGCGACCCGGCCGGTATTCCGCGGACTCCGTGAGCTGCGTGACCGCTTGAATCTGTTGGGTTTGACACCTGAGCCAATACAAGAGCTGTCGATGGGCATGTCGAATGACTTTGAAGTGGCGATACAGGAAGGAGCCACCCGGGTACGCCTGGGAACGGTATTAGTAGGTCATGAGGAGGGAGAATGATGGGCGTGATGAACCGATTTATGAGTTTCTTGGGTTTGCAGGAGGAAGAGGAGATTGTGGAACGGGAGCAAATCTCCCGTGATGAGGATGAATACGAACCCGCCCCTGTAGAAACACGCAAGAATCAGAGGGCCAACGTCGTCAGCATTCATTCCCAAAAAAATGTGAAGGTTGTGCTCTACGAGCCGCGCTCGTATGACGAGGCGCAGGAGATTGCCGACCATCTGCGTTCACACCGCACGGTAGTAATTAACCTGCAGCGGGTGCGCAATGACCAGGCGATGCGGATCATCGATTTTCTCAGCGGAACTGTTTATGCTCTGGGTGGAGGAATATCCAAAATTGGGGGCAATATATTTATGTGCACACCGGACACCGTGGAGATTCAAGGCTCCATTACCGAGATCCTGGGTGACGAGCAAGATTACAACAGAATGAGGTGAGCAGGTTTTGAACGAAGTATCTTCAATTATATACATCCTATTCCAGATTTACTATTACATGATTCTCGTATACATTCTAATGTCCTGGCTGCCAAATCTGCGTGAGAACTTTATCGGCGAGCTGCTGGGCAAGCTGGTGGAGCCGTATCTGGCACCGTTCCGGAGGATTATCCCTCCGCTGTTTGGAACGCTGGATATTTCCCCGATTGTCGCGATTATCATGCTGCGTTTTGCCGCAGTCGGGCTTCAGTCTATCGTAACCTCGGTCTTCGGCTGAGTCCCATGAAGAATGAAATCTACGGGCATTTCCACCCGGACGAGCGGCCATTTGTGGACAAGGCCTGGGAGTGGGTCACGAATGCCGGGGAGTATCATGAGACGAAGCTGACCGAATTTCTGGACCCCCGTCAGAGCTATATTCTGCAGAGTCTGGTGAACCGCCACCCTGATGTGATTGTGCGCTGGGAGGGCGGTTCTTCGGATGCCGAGCGGAAGCGCGGGCTGGTGGCTCCGGATTATCGTGACCTCACGGATGAGGATATGGAATTAAGCGTGCTGGCGATCACCTCAGGCGAACAGAAATTTCTCTCGCTGGAGCATGGGGATTATATGGGAGCAATCCTGGGACTTGGCATCAAAAGAGGCAAGATCGGTGATATTCATGTGCTGGAAGACGGCTGTCACGTAGTGGTGGCTGCTGATATCGCAGATTACCTGTCCATTCATTTGACCGGTGTACACCGGATTAACGTCAGTACGGAGATCTTGCCGTTATCCGGGCTGCGCAGCAGTGAGGTCAAGCTGGAGGCGATGGAGTTCACAGTGGCATCCCTCCGGCTTGACGGGATTGCAGCGGATGTGACGCGGCTGAGCCGGAGCAAGATTCTGGCCCCGATCAAGGCCGGGCGCGTCCGCGTGAACTGGAAGGTCGAGGAAGATCCGTCCTGTTCGCTGAAGGACGGGGACATGGTCTCGATCCAGGGCTTCGGACGGTTCAAGGTGCTGGAGATCGGCAGCTTGACGAAGAAGGGCCGTTACCGGATTTTGGTAGGCAAATTTGTCTGAAGTCTTTGCAGGATTACAGCTGTGCTTGTCGAAATTGATAATCTCAGGGAAATATGGACATTTAGCAGGCCGTGCGCCGGTAATTGTCTTTCATCTATAATCTTCACCGAAATTTCTAGGAGGTGCACAGCATGCCATTAACACCGCTCGACATACATAACAAGGAATTCTCCCGGAGAATCCGCGGTTATGACGAAGATGAGGTCAATGAATTTCTGGATCAGGTGATTAAGGATTACGAGAGCGTGATCCGCGAGAATAAGGAACTGCACAACCAGCTGTTAACCCTTCAGGAACGCCTGGATCATTTCGTCAATATTGAAGAGAGTCTGTCCAAGACCATTCTTGTAGCCCAGGAGGCTGCAGATGATGTGAAGAACAACTCCAAGAAGGAATCCCAGCTGATCCTCAAGGAAGCGGAGAAGAATGCGGACCGGATTATCAACGAAGCGTTGTCCAAATCCCGCAAGGTGGCGATCGAGACCGAGGAGCTGCGCAAGCAGGCTTCGATCTATCGTACCCGGTTCCGGACGCTGCTGGAAGCCCAGCTGGAGCTGCTGTCCCAGGATGACTGGAATGCGCTGGAGAGCCGTGAGGTTAGCGAGAACGCGCTCTGAGCCTAAGATGACGGTTAGCTTGTACCCTAATACACAAAAACTCCTTAGCAGTAGGTCAATCAAGACCTCTGCCAAGGAGTTTTTTTGTGCATTTTAAGCGGGAACGATAACTTTGCCTGTAATGTGGATGGGGCCCCTAAGGTTAATTTCGCCTTGAAGATCTTCCACATTGGAGGCAAAGATCTGAAATGCATAATAACCTTCGGGAAAATCGGTAAGGATCGTCTGAAACATGGTTGTCATTCGAATCGGATCTCCATCCGCCGGGATAGCAGCTTGTTCGGCACTGCCTACGAGAATTCCATTCACAAGCAATTCCAGCAGGAGGGTGGGTTGAACGGGCGGTGTGGCAAAGACGTTAACAGCCTCCCAGCCAACAGTTGTAGCAAGCTCAACGAAATTGCTTGGAGCAGGAGGAACAGGCATACCGAATTCCAAGATCAGGTGGGGTGTTCCATCGATTGGAATCGGAGGTCCAAAGGATAGATTGGTGCTGACACTCCGCGCAAATTCTACTAGGGTATGCGACATTTTTTCACCTCCATATTATGGCATAGTTCCATCCTATGTTTTGAGTGAATATTATGTTAGAGACAACATCCTATGGACTTTGAAAAATATCGGTAATTATGGTGGTGATAGCTATGAATATCCTATTGATAACATCAGGCTTCCAGGGCGTCTATTCTTTCTTCGAGCAGCGTATCGCAGAGGCTTTACAGAAAGCGGGGCATCATTGCAAAGCTTTGCAGCCTGGCAGTGTGTTGAATGAAATAAAGCTTAACCAGCATTTTTGGCAGCCGGAGCTGATTTTGCTTATGGCCGGTGTGAAGGTTCCAGAGCCTGTGCTGGAGTACATCAGACAATCCGGGGTGAAGTCGGCGGTGTGGATGACAGAGGACCCCTATTACATGGATTGGACGGCTCCGCTGATTGCTTATTTTGATTATATTTTCACGATTGACCAGGCTGCAATGGAGCATTATCGGGCGCTGGGTCATCCCCGGGTCTATCATCTGCCGCTGGGTACAGACCCTGATCTGTTTCACCCCGCAGCCGTATCCGATGAGTATAGAAGTGATATCTGCTTAGTAGGCGTGCCTTACAGTAACCGGATTGAGCTTATAGAAGCCTTACTTGCAGGCACAGCCTATCGCATCCAGCTGGTGGGGCGGGGGTGGGGCCGGCACTATCATGAATGGAAGCAGGGCGCTAACCGCAATGTGGAGCTGGTGAATGCCTGGGTCCAGCCGGAGACGGCTGCCAAGTTTTACAACGGGGCGAAGATTGTGCTGAATATTCACCGCCCTTCCGCTGAGAAGTACAACCGTAACCGGGCAGGGATTATCGCCACAAGCATCAACAACCGTACCTTTGATGCAGCCAGCTGTGAAGCGTTTCAGCTTACCGATTATAAAAGCGGGCTCCGCCATCAGTTTGACGAGGGCACTCAGGTGGTTTCTTATCAGGATAAGCATGATTTGCTGCAAAAGATCCATTACTACATGGCGCATGACGAGGAGCGCAAGTGGATTGCTGAAGCAGCAAGACAGCAGGTGCTGGCAGCCCATACCTTTGAGCACCGGCTGCATGATTTGTTGATGAACGTGCAAGCTTAATAGACGGATTCACCGGACCTGATAGACGCTCCGCAGTTAATCTGCCGGGCGTTTATTCAGGTTTGCCCATAGACTAAGTCCGCTATTTTGTCCTCCATTTGAAAATTTAGTCTTCTAACCTATAACGTTTCGAAGAAGGATACATATGATAGCAAGTAAACAGCGGGGGAGGTATTCGATTGCCAAAGGTTACGATCATTATGACCAGCTACAATAAGGCCGCATATGTCGCAAAGTCCATTGAATCCATTCTGAATCAGACGCTTACAGACTTTGAATTCTACTTAATGGATGATAACTCGAATGAAGAAACTCTGAAAGTGATTGAGCCCTATCTCAAGGATAAGAGAATCAAATTCTTCAGAAGTGATACGGAAACCCTGGAGCAGAGAGTAGCGAAGGTCAGATATTCCGCGCTGATCAATCAAGCCCTCGCTCAAGCACAGGGGGAGTATATTTCCTATGCTACCGATGATAACCGTTACAGAAATACTAGACTTGAGCAGATGGTGAACTATCTGGAGGAGAATCCCGAAGTCATGATTGCCTACTCTGCGTCGCTGGTCAACTACTTGAACGAACAGGATGAAGTAACCCGCAGCCAGCTAAGACCAGCCAAAAAAGTCGTTTCGGTGGCCCCTTGCGTCATCGATCATTGCTCCATCCTGCACAGAAGCTCCATTCTTCCGGTCATTCATGACAAGTTCGGGTCTTACTGGGATGAGAATCCGGAGTTCTATCGAATAGGTGACGGCCGGTTCTTCTGGCGGCTGAACCAGTTCTGGGACTTCTACCCGGTGGATGAGATTCTGGATGATAACTATATCACCGAGCTGTCCATTCACTATCAATTACAGCATCAGGAGAAGAGCCAGTTCATTCAGATGCTTCCCCCGCAGCGAACCTGCAAGGAGCTGAGAGAAGAACTGAAATGTATCCGGCAGCACAAGAAATAAGGCCTCTGTATAGAAAGGCACCACGAGGAGGGAAAACGGATTGTCCATCTATCTGTCCAATTACTGGTCGCTCTATAGTGAATTTATCCATACTGCGCAGGAGCTGAAGTACAGGAATATCCCTCTGGCCCTGATGACGAACTTCTATCAACAAATCAACGATGAGCTTAGGAGCGAAATGGGGAGCAGCGATTTTAAGCTGAAGCTGGAGCATTCCGGTATTCATGAGCAGCACCAGATTCAGCCTTTCTTTGACAATAGGGTTGCGCCGCTCTATCAGCCTGTGAAGTCCAATCTGAAGGGCAAAATACTGATTAATCTGGACTATATCAGAATGTCGGAGCAAACGATCAGCGAGCATTTCAGCGGAGATTCAGCCATGATTCTGTCCCGCTCCAGAGCCACCGAGCTCTATGGAATCCCGAATGTATACAGCCTGGGCTACAAGCGAGACACCAAGGCAGAGGCAGAAGAGCTGGTCCGGCGCGCTGCTGACCTTTTCGCGAAGGCCGAAGGACATCCTGCGTTCAGCAATGAATTTTTTACCCAGACCTTCCTGAGCCGGATTCCTTCCATTGTAGATACCATTGAAATGGTATTTAATCTCTACAATGACTTGCCGGTAGCCTCTGTAATGGTAGGTACGACAGAAGATGTAGCCAGCCGAGCGCTTGCCGTCGTTGCAGGGATCAAGGGAATTCCCAGTGTATGTCTGCAGCACGGAATTCTGATGGGAGAGGAAGCCTTCATTCCTGTATTCTCCAGCCATATCGCAATCTACGGGCAATATGAACATGATTGGTACGTGCGCAGAGGGCTGGAAGCCGGGCGGATCGTGATTACCGGCCATGCCCGTTACGATGATATCTTTACTTCGAAGATTACGTCTACAGAGTCTTTTAGAGAAACCTACCAGCTTGATCCTCATAAAATCACCTTACTAATCGCTACAGGACCGACGCTGGATGAATCCAAGATCCGCACCCTGCTCACCCAATTGGCCTCACATCCGCAGTTTCAGCTGATCATCAAGCCCCATCCCTGGGAGCTGTCCAAGAAGCTGATTTCGCTGTATACCGGGTACGAAGAAGAATATAGCAATGTTCATGTGGTTACCGACCGCAAGGCAGACACCCGTGAGCTGATTATGAAATCGGACGCTGTGGTCGCCACCCTCTCTACGGTTGCCCTTGAAGGCCTTTTATTCGGCAAGCCTGTATTTGTCTACAAATTCATTCAGGCTAACCGTGAATATGATTACTATGATGCCCTTGACCGCTATATTCAAAAAGAACCCTCTGACTTAACCAGTATCATCGCCCGCTATTATTCCAGCAGCAATATAGAGAAATTAAACTACAAGACTGTAAAAGAGAAATTCTTGCAGCAAGCCTATCAGATTCCTGACTCCGGCAAAGCGCTTGCGGATCTCATGGACCGCCTGATCCATGGAAGCGGGAATCGATGAAGCGGGAGGTGGAGAGCATGTTCTTCCGGAATAAAAGCATTCTGATCATCGGCGGTACCGGCACCATCGGGAAAAGTATTGCGAAGCTCCTTCTGAAGCAGGAGCCAGAGATCATCCGGATTCTCAGCAGAGACGAGTATAAGCAGTTCGAGCTGCAGGATGAGCTACATGGGAACGCAAGAATTAGCTACCTGATCGGCGATGTCCGGGATTATGACCGTGTGCTGGCTGCCATGGAGGGAATAGATTATGTGTTCCATACAGCTGCTATGAAGCATGTATCCTTCTGTGAATATAACCCGTTCGAGGCTGTACTTACGAATATTATCGGCACTTATAACGTGATTCAGGCAGCGAAGCAGCAGAAGGTAGGTAAGGTCGTTTTTACAAGTACAGATAAGGCCATTTCGCCGACCAACAACTACGGGGCCACCAAGCTGTCTGCTGAGAAGCTGATTTCCTCTGCCGTCACCTCGGGCGGATCCGGCCAAACGGTGTTCTGCACCGTACGGTTCGGGAATGTGATGGGCTCCAGAGGGTCTGTCATTCCCTTGTTCGTGAAGCAGGCGAGAGAAGGCAGGGCGATCACCGTAACAGATCTGTCCATGACAAGGTTCATGATGACGCTGGAGCAGGCGACCCGGCTGACCGTTCAGTCCCTGCAGCTGGCGAAGGGTGGTGAGACTTTTATTCTGAAGATGCCGGTGATCAGGCTGAAGGATCTGGCTGAGGTTGTAGCCGAGGAGGTGCCGAAGAAATTCGGGGTGCGCCCGTCAACGGTGAAGATCCTGGAGATCGGCCTGAAGCCAGGCGAGAAGAGATATGAAGAACTGATGACCCACGAGGAATCCTTAAGTGCTTATGAATTAAAGGATGTATATATTGTCCCTTCCCCCTATGCTGCACCGCAGTCCTACCGGGAAGCAAGCAGGCCGAAGCCGGGCACTTACAGCTCCGAAGGAGAGATTCCGCTGACCAAGGAGCAGGTTAAGAAGCTGGCATCGGAACAAAATCTAATCTAGTGGAGGCTACTATGAATATACTCGTAACCGGAGGCGCCGGCTTCATCGGCAGATGGGTGGTCGGACGTTTGTTAAAGGATGGACAAAGGGTATGGGTCATCGATAATCTGGTGAATTCATCGCTGGATAATCTGAAGGAGTATGAAGATCACGAGCATTTGCAGAAGGTACAGGTCATGGACCTCAAGGACAGAGAAGCTCTGAAGGAGCTTTTCCGGGAGAATTCCTTCGACCTGTGCTACCATCTGGCGGCAAGCATTAATGTGCAAGACAGCATTGATGATCCTGAGACCACGTTCAATAATGATACGCTGGCCACCTTCTATCTTCTTGAGGAATGCCGCAAGCAGCAGGTGAAGATGGTCTTCATGAGTACCTGCATGGTCTACGCCCGGGCGGCGGATGAACAGGGAATTGACGAGCAATCCCCTATCAAACCAGCCTCTCCCTATGCAGGGGCCAAGATTGCTGCGGAGAACATGGTGCTATCCTATTTCTATGCCTATGATCTGCCAGTGGTGGTCGTAAGGCCGTTTAACACGTATGGTCCCTATCAGAAAACCGGAGGCGAAGGCGGTGTCGTGGCGATCTTCATTCACAGCAAATTAGAAGGCCAGCCGCTTAATATCTATGGGGACGGCACCCAGTCACGGGATCTATTATATGTCTTGGACTGTGCAGATTTCGTAGTGGAGGCGGGCTACAGCGACAAGCTGCACGGAGAAATTGTCAATGCAGGCACGGGTGAGGATATCACCGTCAATCAATTGGCCGAGCTGATTGCAGACGGGCAGGCACCGGTCCAGCATGTTCCCCATATTCACCCGCAGAGTGAGATCCAGAAGCTGTTATGCAATTACAACAAGGCAGAGAAGCAATTGTCCTGGACACCTAAGGTTACCATCCAAGAGGGCATCCGGCAGACAGAGCAATGGATTCTGGAGACCTTTCACCGAAAGGAGCCGAACCAATCATGAGTAAGAGCAAACTGGCCATTGACGGCGGGAAGCCTGTACGTGCCCACTACTTGCCGTATGGGAGACAGATGATCGATGACGAGGATATTGAGTCCGTGGTCAAGGTGCTGCAAAGTGATTATTTGACCAGCGGCCCGGCCATTGAGCAATTCGAAGCAGAGATCGCAGCGTTTACCGGGGCCCGATATGCGGTGGCCTTCTCCAGCGGAACTGCGGCCCTGCACGGGGCCTGTTATGCCGCCGGGATCGGCGAAGGGGATGAGGTGATTACGACGCCCATGACGTTTGCCGCTACTGCGAACTGTGTGCTGTATCAGGGGGGCGTACCGGTATTTGCCGATATCGATCCGCGGACATATAATCTTGATCCGCAGCGGATTAGGGAGAGAATTACGGCCAGAACAAAAGCCATTATTCCCGTCCACTTCACGGGTCAGCCGGCAGAGCTTGATGAGATCCTGCAGATTGCCAGGGAGCATAATCTGATCGTGATTGAGGATGCCGCCCATGCGCTGGGTGCGAGATATAAGGATAGAAGCATTGGGGCTATCGGGGACATGACTATGTTCAGCTTCCATCCTGTAAAGCATATAACAACGGGAGAAGGCGGAATGATTACGACCAATAACCCGTTATATTATGAGAAGCTGCTGCAGTTCCGCACCCACGGCATCACCAGGGATGAGCGCAAGTTAAGGGAGAACCACGGGCCCTGGTATTATGAGATGCAATTCCTCGGGTACAACTACCGGATCACAGACATACAGACCTCACTCGGCATTTCCCAGCTGCGCAGAATCGGGGGCTTCATCGAGAAGCGCAAACAGCTTGCCGCCTTGTATCTGCAGGAGCTGGGCGCGACCAAGGAGCTTATTCTGCCGCATCAGCTTCCAGAGGCGGAGTCAAGCTGGCATCTGTTCATTGTCAGACTTCAGCTCGCAAGGCTGAAGGCCACCCGCAAGACGGTCTTTCAGGCGCTGCAAAAGGAGAACATCGGCGTAAACGTCCACTACATCCCCGCCTATCTGCATCCGTACTACGAAAGTCTGGGGTTCCGCAAGGGAATCTGTCCGGTCGCTGAAAGCTGCTACGAGGAATTCATTACACTCCCGCTATATGCGGGCATGGAACCTGAAGATGTGCTGGATGTGGTCGCCGCGGTCAAGAAGGTGATCTGCCACTACTCCAAGTAAAAATAGAGAAGGGAGTGATTATTGTGGCCAAAGTGAAGGTGATTGCTGAAATTGCCAATGCCCATTGGGGCGACCCCGGCCGGCTGCGGGAGCTGATCCTTGCAGCCGCACGCAGCGGCGCTGACGGGGTGAAATTTCAATGGTTCCATTACGACAGCCTGGCGGTGCCGGATTTCATCCATTATCAGACGTATATCGATTTGTTCATCGGCAAGCAGCAATGGGCGGAGGCTGTCCAGCTTGCCAAGGCTGAGGGACTGGAGGTCTGGGTAGACCTCTATGATGAATGGGGCGCTCAGCTACTCGCGGAGCTTGAATCGCAGATAGACGGCTTGAAATTACCCACAACCGTACTCCAGTCGATCCCCTTGACTCTAGCCCTGCACAGGTTCAATAAGCCCTTACTCATCGGCGTAAGCGGCTGGCTGGAGGAAGAGATGGATTCCCAATTATCCTACATTCGGAGCCATTTCAAAGGTCCAATCGTGCTGATGCACGGCTTCCAGGGCTATCCGACCCGGACAGAGGATTCTAACCTGAGCCGCATCGCCCATATCAAGCAGACCTATCAGCTGGAGGTGGGCTTCGCGGATCATGAGGATGCTGATCATGAAATGGCGGTCGATCTTCCGGTCTATGCCTATCTGCTGGGGGCTAGTGTCATTGAGAAGCACATTACCCTGAACCGTGCGGAGAAAGGCATTGACTATTATTCCGCGCTTGAGCCGGAGGAATTCGGGCGGATGGTGGAGAAGCTGCGCCGGGCAGAGTGTGTACAGGGCAGTCTCGAAATTAAGGAATCGGAAAGAAGGTATCTGGAGGATTCCTCTCTGAGGATCGTCTCCCGCAGAGAGCTGCGCCCGGGTGAAATGATCACGCCTGAGAACATATGCTATAAACGTTCCTCTATGTCGGATGCCCTCATGGCAAGCAATGCTTCCCTACCATTTCCTATGATTGCCACCTCAGTCATTCCTGCGAACACACCCCTCACGCCCGGGAAGGTAAAAGCACCCAAAATCTGCATTGCTGTCATCTGCAGATTGAAATCCACCCGGCTCCGCCGCAAGGCGCTGCGCGAGATTCACGGTATTGCCGCCATCGAAAGATGCCTGATGAATTGTCTGGCTGTGCCGGGCGGCTATGAGGTAATGCTGGCCACCTCGGATCTGCCGGACGACCAGCTGCTTACGGCGTTCACCCTGAACGGTCTGGTGAAGGTGGTCACCGGCGATCCGGACAATGTGGCTGCAAGAATGCTGAGCGTGGCAGAAGCGGCCCAGGCGGATATCGTAGTCCGGGTGACCGGCGACAATCCGGCGGTCTCCCCGGAGATGCTTAAGCTTCTGATCGACCGGCATCTGGCAAGCGGTGCCGACTTCACCTACGCCAAGGAGTCGACCATAGGGACGGTGGGGGATGTTTTTACCGTTGAAGCGCTGAGCAGGCTGCTGCACTATTCCAATCCGCTTACGCATGCGGAGTATCTGTCCTTTTACTTTTTCAACAATCCGCATCTCTTCAAGATCAATGCTGTGGACCTTCCTGCGGAGTGGGTGCATCCCAAGTGGCGGTTAACCATGGATGAAATTCAGGATCTGGAGCTGTTCGAGTCGGTCTACCAGGCACTGAATGTGGGGGCAAGACCGCTATTCTTCGAGGAATTGAAGGCATTCCTGCAGGAACACCCTGAGGTGGCTGAGCACAACCGGGGTATTCAGGTGAAATGGCGGGATGATACGGAGCTGGTTAAGGAGCTGAATGCAGCAACCACCCTGAACAAGAAATTATAACGTTAGCGAGGCATCGGATGATGATAAATAAAGCGAGCCTTGTGCTGGGGACGGCCCAGCTGGGCGGAAATTACGGGATTGCGAATGCAGCTGCGAACCCCTCTGTTCAACAGAGGAACGAACTGCTCCAATATGCCCTCTCTTCAGGGATCGGTTATTTGGATACCGCGCCGGGATACGGGGACAGCGAGTCTATCATCGGAGATTGCCTGGAGCACACTGAGCCGCAGAGCCGGCCGCAGATTGTGACGAAGCTCCCTTCCGTCCAGCGGTTGCGGCTGCACACGGAGGAAGCGCGGAGAAGGTTCGTCATCTCTTCCGTGCATGCTTCCCTGGACCGGCTGAAGTGTTCTGCGCTGGATATCTGTCTCTTGCATGATCCGCTGGATATGATATACCAGGGCGGCGAAATTCTGCGAGTGCTTCAGGAACTGAAGCGGCAGCACACGATCCGCAGAATCGGCGTATCCGTGTATGATGCGGAGAATATTGCGAACTTTATGCGCGTGGAGGGGCTGGACAGTATTCAAATTCCGCTGAATGTCCTGGACCAGAGATGGCTCGCGAATGGAATGCTGGAGCGGCTCGCCCGGAAGGGAACAGAAATCTTCGTCCGCAGTGTCTATCTGCAGGGCCTGCTGCTGATGGCACCGGAGCAGCTTCCGGCGGGGCTGAAGCAAGCGGAGCAGCCGTTGTTACGATTAATCAGATACAGCAAGGAAACCGGGATACCGGTTAAAGAGCTGTGCTTCCTCTATGTGAGGGATCTTCCGGGGGTAACCGGGCTGGTGATTGGCTGCGAGACGGCGGAGCAGGTGCAGGAGAATCTGCGGATGATGGCATTGCCCCCACTAAGCCCGGCGGTGAGACAGACGCTTGGTGAATCCTTTACGGATATTCCTGTAGAGATCATTGACCCCAGGAGGTGGAAGTAACCGGATGCGTACTCTTCAGGAATTATTTAATCTGCAAGGCAAGGCAGCGGTTGTGACCGGAGGGGCTGGTTATCTGGGCAGAGCCATAGCGGAGGGGCTGGCTGAGGCTGGTGCGGCAGTCTATCTGGTAAGCTCAAGCGGGCAGCGCTGCAAGGAGACCGCTGAAGCAATCGCCCGCACCACTGGAGCAGCCTGCTTCGGCAAGGCTATGGATATCCGGCAGGAAGCCTCTGTCAGACAATGTATTCAGAGCATCGCTGAATCGGCCGGAAGCATTGATATCCTGGTGAATAATGCCGCGTTCAGCTCAGCGGCCAGCTTGGCCGCCATGAGTGAAGAGCAGTGGCTGACA
The DNA here is from genome assembly GCF_000517865.1 of Paenibacillus sp. FSL R7-269. NCBI lineage: Bacteria > Bacillati > Bacillota > Bacilli > Caryophanales > Paenibacillaceae > Paenibacillus > Paenibacillus sp. FSL R7-269. Next base: position 29,202 of record NZ_ASPS01000002.1, on the reverse strand, counting down.
GGGCTGGACGGGACGATCAATGGAACCTTCAGATGTGTCAAGGCCGTCCTTCCCTATATGGTTAAGCAAAAGGGGGGCTCCATCATTAACGTCTCCTCGATGTACGGGCTGGTCTCACCTAACCCGGAGGTCTACGGAGACAGCGGGATGAATAATCCCGCCAATTACGGGGCTGGTAAAGCGGCGATTGGCCAGTTTACCCGCTACATTGCCTGCCACTTCGGGCCACAAGGAATCCGAGCGAATACCGTATCGCCGGGGCCTTTTCCTAATGCAGCGGTTCAAGCTGCCGATCCCCAGTTCATCCGCCAGCTGGAAAGGAAGAATCCGCTGAGCAGAATCGGCACCCCAGAAGATTTGAAGGGAGTGATGGTGTTCCTCGCTTCCGCTGCCTCAAGCTATGTTACAGGTGAGAATATCTCTGTCGACGGAGGCTGGACTGCATGGTAAGCACAGCAGCTAATCCAATGAATATATGGATTCGGGCCGATTCCTCGTATTCTATGGGCACGGGCCATATCATGCGCTGCCTGACACTTGCAGGCGGGCTTGCCGCCAGAGGCGGGCAGATCACGTTCGTTTGCCGCGAGCTGCCGGGGAATCTGGCCGACTATATCAGGGCCCAGGGCTATGCGGTGGAGCAGCTGCCGCCGCCGGATGATCCGTCGTACGCCGCATTCTGGCTTCAGGTGGATTGGCGGACCGATGCCATGGAGACGGTGCAGCGGCTGGAGGGGGCTGCTCTTGCAGATTGCCTCATTATCGACCATTACGGGATTGATAAGCGGTGGGAGATATGGGTACAGGGGAAAGTGAAGAAGATAGTAGCCATCGACGATTTAGCGGACCGCCTGCATCAATGTGATCTGCTGCTGGACTCCAATCCATCCGCTGCCAGGGACCGTTACCAGGGGCTGCTTCCTGCTTACTGCACGAAATTGACAGGCACCTGCTATACGCTGCTGCGGCCGGAATTCCGTGCGGCTAAGCTGGGGCTGGCTGAACGGGACGGAAGCATAAACCGGGTTCTGGTGTTTTTTGGCGGCACCGATCCTACAGGGGAGACTCTCAAAACCTTGCAGGCCCTCCAACATCCCGCCTTCGGTAATCTGCAGCTGGATGTCGTAGTTGGCGGAATGAACCGCCGCAAAGAAGAGATTGCAGCGTTATGTAGCTCGATGCCGCAGGCCAGCTTCCATTGTCAGATCGATTACATGGCTGACTTAATGCAGAAGGCAGACCTCTCCATCGGAGCAGGCGGAAGTACGACCTGGGAGCGTTGTTACCTGGGCCTCCCTTCGCTGTGCATTATTACGGCGGATAATCAGCGGGAGATCACGGCCTTGGTTCATGCGCAGGGGGCTGCATTAAGCCTGGGGAAGAGTAATGAGGTGACTGCCCACGGGATTGAGCAGGGGCTTAGGACTATGCTGGCTGACCCGGCGAGGGTACGGGGCATGTCGGAGCAGGCGCTCTGCCTGATGGGCGAGGATAAATGGGATGAGGTCATAGACAGGATTATGGGAGGGGACTATGGCAGACCTAAGGGACTACAGGCTTGAGAAGCTGAGCGAGGAGCATAGCCGGCTAATCTGGGAATGGCGCAATGCCGATCACATCCGGCCCTATATGAATCATGACGGGATGATTCCGCTGGAAGAGCATCTTAGCTGGATGCATGCCATAGCGGAGGATGCCAGCCGGGTGATCCGGATCTGTTACTATCTGGACACACCGGCGGGCTTCGTGCAGTTCTCGCAGATCGACAGGGTCCACAAGACCTGTGAATGGGGCTTTTATATAGGGGAGAAGAGCTGTCCTCCCGGCTCCGGCACCATGATGGGAATCTTGGCGCTGGAGCATATTTTCCGGGAGGAGCAGTTAAGTAAGGTGTGCGCGCAAATTCTTGATTTCAATCAGAGAAGCTTGTCCTATCACCGCAAACTAGGCTTCGTGGAGGAAGGCAGGCTAGGCAGGCAACGGATCAGAAATCATCAGCCTGTGGATGTGGTCTTGATGGCCCTGTTCCGGGAGCAATGGGAGAGCCGCAGGCTACGGCTGACAGAGGAGGCAACGACAGGCCATGAAGGAAATCAGGATCGGTAACCGCACCATCGGCAGCGGGCATCCGCCTTTTGTCATCGCAGAGATGTCCGGTAATCATAATAAGTCCTTGGACCGTGCGCTCGAAATCGTTAAGGCCGCAGCCCGGGCTGGCGCACATGCGTTCAAAATCCAGACCTATACGCCGGACACCATGACGCTTAATCTGCAGAATAAGGATTTCATGATTGGGGAAACGAACGGACTGTGGAAAGGGAAGTCACTGTATGAGCTGTATGCTGAAGCATATACGCCCTGGGAGTGGCATGAGCCTATCTTTGCTTCGTGCAGGGCGCTCGGGATGATTCCATTCAGTACCCCGTTCGATGAATCCTCGCTCGAATTCCTGGAGACCCTCGGCGTCGACTGCTACAAGATCGCTTCCTTCGAAAATAATGATATTCCCTTATTGCGGAAGGTGGCCTCCAAAGGGAAACCAATGATTATTTCCACCGGGATGGCCTCGCTCGGCGATATTGAACAGGCTATCGGTACCATAACTGCGGCTGGCTGCCGGGAATATATACTGCTCAAATGCACCAGCAGCTATCCGGCTTCGCCCGAGAATACCAACCTTAACACCATTCCGTATCTGCGCGACGTCTTCCATGCTCAGGTGGGCCTGTCCGACCATACTCTGGGCGTAGGGGCAGCAGTAGCAAGCGTAGCTCTGGGCAGTACCGTAATCGAAAAGCATTTCACCCTGAACCGTGCGGAAGGCGGGGTGGATGCTGCCTTCTCTCTGGAGCCGGCAGAGTTTGCTTCCCTGGTCCGGGAGACAGATACGGCCTGGAGAGCACTCGGCGGCGTCTCCATCGGCCCCACCCCCGAAGAAGAGAAATCCCTGCAATTCAGACGGTCTGTCTATACCTCCAAGGACATCAAGGCCGGAGACCTGCTCACTGCGGATAACCTCAAAGTCATCCGTCCCGGCTACGGCCTCGCGCCAAAGTATTATGACTTGCTTCTCGGCAAACGCTTGAGAACCGATCTGCCCGCCGGCACTCCGCTGAGCTGGGACCTGCTGCTGTAATCCGCCTTGACAATTGGGGCGAAAACGTCTATAACTAGAACATATCTGTATCCATTGAATCTAAATTCGATGACGGGACAAGTACGATAAGGTAACGTTCTCCAGAGAGTCGGTGCTTGCTGCGAGCCGATCGTTCACGCCTTACCCGAAGATCCTCCCCTAGAAGCTAAGCTGAAGCGTGTATACGTGTGTAGGCTCCGCCGTCTGCCGGACGTTATCCCGGACCCGCAAGGTTGTCTATTGCCTGCGGACTGAGATTGTACTGAATCCACACCCCTTAGGATGTGCGTGCAGTGCAAATTAGGGTGGTATCGCGAGCGTCGTCTCGCCCCTTTGGGGGCGGGGCGGCGTTTATTTGTGTGGTGGGCATCCCCCTAAATCGGCTTAGATCCCCCTAAATCCCCCTTCCAAGGGGGACCCCAAGGGCTGGCCGCCCTCTGGACACCCGCAGGCAAGTGCATCGAGGTTGGGCGGGCGTCCGCGGAAGGGGAAAAATTTGTTCGGCGTAGGACCGGCCCTTCTTAGGCTGCCCTATCGGGTACGCCTGCGGGGCCTCAACAGCGCTAAAGGCAGGGCGTAACCCGTCCAGTGCTGCCCTCCGGGATCGCGGGCCGGGTGGCCCAAGAGCTAACGGCAAGCCCCCCGTCCAGTGCTGCCCTCCGGGTTCGCGGGCCGGGAGGCCAAGAACGAACGGCAAGGACCCCGGGCGGAAGCCCGGTGGTGCACTAGCGCAGTTAAGGCCCCGCAGGCGTACCCGTCAGGGGAGCCTAAGAAGGGCCGAGGACTCCACCGAAGTAATCCTTCCCGTCCACTGACCCTGCTCCTTACGCGATGCACTTATTTCGGGTGTCCAGAGGGCGGCGCCCTTGGGGCCCTCCCTTGGCGAAGGGAGGGTTTGGGAGGGATCGAAAAGCTTTTATAAAAGGTTAAAGGTTTTGAAATATTTTTTTAAACGAAGGGATTGACCATTATGCATAAGGTAGACGTCAAAGAAAAAGCCCGGGCCAGAGATGTCCGGATCTTGAAAAAGTGGAGCGAGGAGGACACGTTCCGCCGATCCATGGAGAACCGTGAGGGACGACCGAACTATGTGTTCTATGAAGGGCCGCCGACGGCGAACGGAGTGCCGCATATCGGGCACGTGCTGGGCCGGGTCATCAAGGATTTTATCGGCCGCTACCAGACCATGAAGGGCTTCCGCGTCATCCGCAAAGCGGGCTGGGATACGCACGGCCTGCCGGTAGAGCTCGGGGTGCAGAAGAAGCTCGGCATCTCCGGCAAGCAGGATATCGAAGAATACGGCGTGGAGAAGTTCATCAAGGAATGTAAGGAAAGTGTCTTCGGCTATGAGAAGCAGTGGCGGGAATTCACAGAAGCGATCGGCTATTGGACGGACCTGGATCATCCGTATGTAACGCTGGACAATACGTATATCGAGAGCGTGTGGAACATCCTGGCTACGGTTCATGAGAAGGGCCTGATGTACCGGGGGCACCGCGTTAGCCCTTACTGCCCGAGCTGCCAGACGACCCTCAGCTCCCATGAAGTTGCCCAGGGGTATAAGACAGTTAAGGATCTGAGTGCTACCGCCAAGTTCAAGCTGGACGGCAGCGGTGACTATGTGCTGGCCTGGACGACTACGCCTTGGACGCTTCCGGCACATATGGCGCTGGCGATGAATCCGGCGATGGAATATGTGCGTGCGCAGCAGGAAGACGGCGTATATGTACTGGCCAAGAATCTGGTGGACGAAGTGCTGAAGGGCGAGTACACCATCCTGTCTACACACACTGGCGCTGACTTTATCGGCCAGAGCTATACACCGCCGTTCGGTTATATCAAGGCGGAGAAGCATAATGTGATCGTCGGAGCCTCTTTTGTAACGGATTCCAGCGGTACCGGGATCGTACATATGGCTCCGGCACACGGGGAAGACGACTATAAAAGCTGCCGCGAGAATGGGATCAGCTTTGTGAATGTAGTAGATACTTCCGGGAAATACACAGATGTAGTGATTGATTTTGCCGGACGGTTCGTGAAGGACTGTGATCTGGATATCGTGAAGGTGCTGTCTGAACGCGGACTGCTCTACCACAAAGAGAAATACGAGCACAGCTATCCGTTCTGCTGGCGCTGCGACACCCCGCTGCTCTATTACGCAACAGACAGCTGGTTCATCCAGACGACAGCGATCAAGGATCAGCTGATTGCCAACAATAACAGTGTAGACTGGTACCCAGACCATGTGCGTGAAGGCCGCTTCGGCAAGTTCCTGGAAGAGCTGGTGGACTGGAATATCAGCCGTAACCGCTACTGGGGTACGCCGCTTAACGTATGGGTATGCCAGGATACAGGCAAGGAATTTGCACCGCACAGCATCGCCGAGCTGAGAGCAATGGCGATCGGAGAGGTCGCTGAGGATATCGAGCTGCATAAGCCGTACGTGGATAATATCCAGCTGCGCAGCCCGTTCAGCGAAGGCGGCATCATGATCCGCACTCCGGAAGTGATCGACGTCTGGTTCGACAGCGGCTCGATGCCATTCGCCCAGAGTCATTATCCGTTTGAGAATCAAGACCGGTTCGAGGACCAGTATCCGGCAGATATGATCTGCGAAGGGATCGACCAGACGCGGGGCTGGTTCTACAGCCTGCTGGCGGTATCAACCCTGTTCACAGGCAAGGCGCCATACAAGGCGGTTATCGCCCACGGCCATATTTTCGATGAGAACGGTCAGAAGATGTCCAAATCCAAAGGCAATGTCATCGACCCTTGGGAAATCATGAACGAATACGGTACGGATGCCTTCCGCTGGGCTATTCTGTCTGACAGTGCGCCGTGGAACAACAAGCGGTTCTCGCGTGGTCTGGTCGGGGAGACGAAGTCTAAGGTAGTGGATACGCTGGTGAACACGCATGCCTTCCTTACGCTGTATGCCGGGATCGACGGCTATGATCCTGCAGATCACCCGTTCAAGTTGTCTGAGCATAAGCTCGACCGCTGGATTCTCTCCCGCCTGAACAGCCTGATCGTGCTGCTCGATAAGGGGCTGGCCGTGAATGATTTCGTGAACACCTCCAAGGCCATTGAGAACTTCGTGGATGAGCTAAGCAACTGGTACATCCGCCGGTCCCGTGACCGTTTCTGGGGCAGCGGGCTGGGTGAAGAGAAGCTGGATGCTTACCGCACCCTTACGCATGTCCTGCTGACCACAGCTAAGCTGATGGCTCCATTCACCCCGATGCTATCCGAGGATATCTTCACCAACCTGGGCGGCGGGGAGAGTGTGCATCTGGCAGACTATCCAGCAGCAGATGAGAACCTGATCGATCTTGCCCTGGAAAAAGATATGGAGTACGCCCGCGGCATCGTCGAACTGGCCCGTAACGTCCGCAACGAGAGCGGCATCAAGACCCGCCAGCCGTTATCCGAGCTGATCGCGTCTACTCCGGACGACTTCAACGTGGCGGATTATGAAGAACTGATCAAAGAAGAGATCAACGTCAAAAATATCGTTATCGAGCACAGCGACAGCGGCTTCGTAGACTTCACCCTGAAGCTGAACCTGAAGGTGGCAGGCAAGAAATATGGCAAGAGCGTCGGCTTCCTGCAAGGCTTCCTCAAAGCAATGGACAGTGACGCTACCCGCAAAGCGGTGCAAGAAGGCGTTATCGCCATTGTGTCACCGGACGGAGAAGAGCTGCAGATTACGTCTGAGGAGCTGCTGGTTGAGAAGCAGGCCAAGCCAGGCTTTGCCTCCGCTTCCGGCTATGGACTGACTGTGGCCTTGAACACAGAAATCACGCCGGAGCTGGTCCAGGAAGGCTGGGTACGCGAAGTTGTACGTGCGGTGCAGGATTACCGCAAACGTCTGGATCTGCCGATCGACAAGCGGATTGCCCTGACCCTGCATGTCGATGATGAGCTGAAGGCGGCGGTGACTGCATTCGAGCATGTGCTGCGTGAGAATGTACTGGTGACTACGGTGGATTTTGACGGAGATTATACCTATGAGACAGTGGATGCCGGCGGCAAGAGCATCGGTATTCATATCGGCGCTTAACTCCGGAGCGGCCGCGCATTTCCTGTATTGCTTGTCCCTATCTGGCATATACTAGCCGCAAAGGAAAAGTTTCCACGGGTTAGAATGCAAATGACGAGCCCTGTGCTTGAAGAGAGAATTCTCTTCGACCGGGCTCGTTTGTTTTGCGGCGTATAGACAACCAGGAGGTGCAGGGGCATGGGGGGATGGAAAGGCGGGAAGAATCCTGCAGAGCAGCCGAAGCAGCCGGAAGAGCCGGAAGAGCCAGGCAGAATTTTGATCAGAACTACGGACAGCGGGAACAACAGGGAGGACGCACCGCATGAGGAGCAGCCCCCGCATTCTGGAGCAGGCTCATCGGGCAAGACAGATCCGGGCACAGAATATCCTGAGAAAAGTCAGCCAGCCGCTTCTTCCCATCCTAAGCCTAAGGTGGCTGTCACAGCAGCCGTTGATCCGGCCGATCTTCCCCCGGAAGAGAAGCTGAATGCCCTGTACCGGATGACCACGAGTCTGGCCCAGCAGATGGAGAAGTCAAGGATCTCGGAATATACCGAGCTGCTGTATTCCCCCTTCCGGCTGATCTGGCTGAACATCCTCTCCGGAGTAGCCAGGGGGCTGGGGATTGCGCTCGGGTTTACTTTTTTTGCGGCGACGATTATTTATGTGCTTCAGGTGCTGGGTGCGCTCAACCTGCCGATTATCGGCGACTATATCGCGGATATTGTGCGGATTGTCCAGCATCAGCTGGAGCTGAAGACGTTCTGAGCGGCGCTGAACCTGAAAGAACCCCACAATGGTGGGGCCTTGCGATTAGTAGGTAGTGGAACAGGGTTCCAAGACAAGCACAGGGACAGATAATTGTAGAATGTACAACTAAATGCAGCAAAATAGCCTGCTTTAAACGGATAACTGCAATCTGTACAACTAAATTCGCCTAAAGAGGCCTCAACTTAGAATTCGAGCCTTTTTAAATGTACGGAATGCAACTAAATAGGATAGAGCGTATGAATCAGATGTTTTAGTTGTACAAAGTGCATTTAAGCCTTTCCAGCTCCCTCATCGGCTGCTGCGCTACTTCCGTTCTTTTCGAGTCGGGTCCAGCAGGTAGTCGCCTTCCTCGTCGTCCATGTAATGGCGGTAGCTGTTGCCTTTGATGATCGTCAGATGGTTGCCGGTGATGTCGGTAGCCACGAAGTTCTCCCAGGGCTCCACGAAGCCCTCGGTTTCGTCCGCTTCGATCTCCATATCATTGTAAGAGCCGATATTGCTGCCTTCAGCCATCGCAGGGGAATCCGAATTGCCCCAGCTCTCCACGATCTGCCAGGCATCCTCACCATCGAAGCCGTTCTGGTCATCCCGCTCATCCAGACTGGTGCGGCCAAACGGCGGAGTCAGCAGCTCCTCCTCGGCCGGACGGGTGAATGGAGCGCTCTGGCGGGGAGCATGCTCTTTCGTGTAGCGGGTGGAGGGAAGGGCGGCCAGGCGTTCATAAGGAATTGGTTCGCCGCTGGCGATGCAGATGCCGTAGGTTCCTTCGTCCATCGCCCGCAGGGCGGATTCAATATCGTCCAGCTCATGCTCATCGCGCTCCAGCAGGGAGATATCCATGGAACGGTTATACAGCTCTGTGGCGGCATCACCGGGATGGTTGTCGATTTCGGACAGCTCTCCAGTGTTGTCCCGCATTGCCTCCTGCAATCCGTATTGTCCGCTGCTCTTCAGCCTGTGCTCAATATCCTCCTGCTGCTGCAGGAGAGCAGTACGCAGCCCGGAGAGCTGCTTTGATGTCAGATGGCTCATTGCTGTGAGCTCCTTTCGGTAGCTAATCGCTGAAATGGGCTTAGCGCCGGCGCCAGGGAGGAAGGATGGAAGAGTACCCCGGCAGGAACCGGCGAAGCCGTTTTGTTCTAAAGATAGCTTGGCCTCCGGGGCCCTTTTTTAGCGCTGGCAAATAGTGCCCTGCCTTAACCGGTTTGCCAGGTCATGCAATAGACGGGTTCTTGAGGCCTGTGCTACAATATACAAGTCTTTATTCAGTATTCGTACCGCGTAGCCGCGGGAAAAATAAGAACGGAGTGACAACTTCTGTGGTGTACTTTCTGATTGCGCTAATTGTATTTCTGATTGACCAGGGTACCAAATATCTGATTGCCACCCGGCTGGAGCTCGCAGAGCAAATTCCGGTAATCAAGGATTTCTTCATTATTACGTCGCACCGCAATCGTGGAGCCGCCTTCGGAATTCTGGAGGGGCAGCAGTGGTTCTTCATTGTGATTACAGTAATCGTTGTATGCGGAATCGTCTGGTACCTGAACAAGGCCCGCAAGACCCGCAAGCTGCTGCCTACCGCGCTGGCGCTTGTCCTTGGCGGAGCAGTCGGCAACTTCCTGGACCGGATTCTTAACGGTGAGGTTGTGGATTTCCTCATGTTCAATTTCGGAAGCTATACGTTCCCGATCTTCAACGTGGCCGATTCCTGTATCGTGGTCGGGGTGGGTCTGATTATTCTGGACACGCTGCTGGAAGTGAAGGGTGAACAGGAAGTCACCGAGGTGAAGGAATCACAGGAAGTCAAAGAAGGGAATGAATGATTTGAACAAAGACGTCAAAGGGCTGGCGGATTCTGGCGCCCTCGAGGAAGAAAGAGACGTCACCGAATGGATCGTTGCCGAGGGCAATGCGCGGGAGCGGATTGATAAATATGTTACAGAGGCCATGGAAGACGAGATCTCGCGCTCCCAGGTTCAGCTATGGATCAGCAGCGGCCATGTAGTGGTCAACGGCTCGCCGGTCAAAGCGAACTACAAGCTGAATGAAGGCGATAAGGTAACTGTTACGGTGCCCGAGCCCGAGGTTACGGACCTGATCGCACAGGATATTCCGCTTGATGTGGCTTATGAGGACAGCGATGTGATTGTAGTGAACAAGGTGCGCGGCATGGTTGTGCATCCGGCAGTGGGACATCCCTCCGGCACCCTGGTCAATGCGCTGATGTATCATTGCAAGGACCTGTCTGGCATTAACGGCGAGATTCGTCCAGGCATTGTCCACCGGATCGACAAGGATACCTCCGGTCTGATTATGGCGGCCAAGAATGACGCCAGTCATGCTTCGCTGTCCGCCCAGCTTAAGGAGCACAGTGTGACCCGCCGCTATATCGCAGTGGTGCACGGCAATCTGTCTCATGACAAGGGAACCGTAGATGCTCCGATCGGCCGTGATCCGCATGACCGCAAGCTGTATACCGTAACCGAGAAGAACAGCAAGCGCTCCGTGACGCATTTTACCGTGCTGGAGCGGTTTGGTGACTGCACACTGCTGGAGCTTCAGCTGGAGACAGGGCGCACGCATCAGATCCGTGTTCACATGAAGTTCATCGGCCATCCGCTGGTGGGGGATCCGATCTACGGGCGCAGCAAGGGAACTACTATGAACGGACAAGCCCTGCATGCAGCGGTACTGGGTTTTGTACATCCTTCTACAGGCGAGTACAAGGAGTTCAGCGCGCCGATTCCGGCGGATATGGAAGAACTTCTATTTACGCTGCGCAGCAGATAAGTACAAATCAATAGATTATAAATCCATGGTACAGCGGCCGGATTTGCGTCATATTTAGAGCATAGATTCACAACATAGGCCCAGGAGATGAGTAGAAGATTATGAGTATTGAACACTATCAGGCTACATTCATTCAGACGAATTTTGCAGACCGCATCGGCGGCGAAGGATACGGCAAGGACACCTCCATCTACAAATTTGAGAAAATCAAACGCGCCAAAGCCTCGGCGAAGCAGGATTTTCCGAACATTGAACTGATCGACATGGGCGTCGGCGAGCCGGACGAAATGGCAGATGAAGGCATTGTGTCCAGACTTGCACTGGAAGCGGCCAAGGAAGAGAACCGCGGCTACTCCGATAACGGTATTCCTGAATTCAAGGACGCTGCGGCCGTGTATCTTAAGGAAGTTTTTCAGGTGGACGGAATTGACCCTGTAACGGAAATCGTGCATTCGATCGGCTCGAAGCCTGCGCTGGCTATGCTGCCATCCGTATTCATTAATCCGGGCGACATCACGATCATGACCATTCCGGGCTATCCGGTGCTGGGTACTCATACCAAGTATCTGGGGGGACAAGTCTACTCCGTGGAGCTTAAGAAGGAGAACAACTTCCTGCCTGACCTGAACTCCATTCCTGAGGATGTAGCCCGCAAGGCGAAGCTGCTCTACCTCAACTATCCGAACAACCCTACCGGTGCAAGTGCCACACCTGAATTCTTCACTGAAGTAGTGGCCTGGGCCAAAAAATATGATGTAGTCGTAATCCATGACGCTCCTTATGCTGCATTGACGTATGACGGCGTGAAGCCGCTGAGCTTCCTGTCCGTGCCTGGTGCCAAGGATGTCGGTGTTGAGCTGCACTCCCTGTCCAAGTCCTATAACATGACCGGCTGGAGAATCGGCTTCGTGGCCGGCAACCCGCTGATCGTGAAGGCGTTCAGTGATGTGAAGGACAACAATGATTCCGGCCAGTTCATCGCGATTCAAAAAGCTGCTGCTTACGGTCTCTCTCATCCTGAGATTACCGAAGCTATTGCCGTCAAGTACTCCCGCCGCCACAACATGCTGGTGGATGCGCTGAACAGCCTGGGCTTCAAGGCCGAGAAGCCGAAGGGCTCCTTCTTCCTCTATGTAGCCGCGCCAAAAGGCGTCAAGGGCGGACGCCGCTTCGAATCCGGCGAGGATTTCTCACAGTTCCTGATCCGTGAGAAGCTCATCTCCACCGTGCCTTGGGATGATGCCGGCGCGTTCGTGCGTTTCTCCGTGACCTTCGTCGCCAAGGGCGAGGAAGAGGAGAAGCGTGTCATCTCCGAAATCCAAAGACGTCTGAGCGATGTTGAATTTGAATTTTAAGTTTGGTTTATATGGGGCCGCTGCGGAGCAATCTGCGGCGGCTTTTTTGTGGTGCGCGTAATGATAGGGAGGGGTGGCCAAATGTAATCGGAAAACCGATCATATTGCGCCGCGAGAGCCTGTCTAACCCTTCCGGTAAGCCACCCGATGGAAAGCATTAATGTACCGAAACAGCGCTTCACCATCATCCGGCACATTCCCTGATCCACCCAGCGGCAGCATCATGGCCTGATAAGGCTCCGGTACCATTCGATATTGATGCACATAGGAGGTCAGGACGAATCCGTTCCGCTCCCAGAAATGAATACGCTCCTTGTGCGATTCCGTAGCCCCCGATTCCGCTTCGATGATGACTCCCCGGATGCCATGTTCCTGCACCGCCCAAGCTTTGATCTGCTCCAGTATCCAGGTCCCCGTACCCTCCCCGCGCAATAGCTTATCTACTGCCAGGTAATCGATAATCAGGATCTTGTCCGCAGCTTGTCCCACTACACCGGTAACACCCATCGCGACAACCACCCCCTGATGCACCCCCGCATGTAAGTAGCCAACCCCCCGGTTCAGCATACTGCGCAGAATCCCCTTAGTCTTAGCCCCGCTCGGAAAAGCCTCATGGTAGATCCGCTCCATCCGCCCCCACCACGCTTCATCCCACTCTTCTATAGTAATAAACTCCATGTTCATGATTGTATTCGCCTCCAGTTCCATTCCAGTTTTATCATAACAGAGCAGGGGCTGGAACGAAATCAGGGTAGATCGCTCGTGTAAAAAAATGGTATATTATGAGAGCTAATAATCAGACTCTTGGGCTATTGGATTTCGTACGACATTATATTTCCATTAGGAGAGAGAAGATGAACACAACACCCACACATGCTGAAACCCATAAGAAAGCTGATATTGCTGAAGACAGTGCCGGTTATATTGATGAACAATTGCTGCCTCAGCAGCTGATCGAAGGCGGGGGGCCTTTTCGGCGAGTTGATCTAACCTGCCTTCCCGGACCCGTGAAATATATAGGATACATGATTGTCTACGGTATCCCCATGTTGTTAGTAGGTTTGATTGTGGCGGTTACTTTTTTTAAATGAGCCGGCCTATTGCCGCTGATGCGGTGTCTTGTGCCATTGGTGCAATTTCTGCATTCCGCAGTTGTGTAATTCGCACGATCAGCGCAGCGCCATAGTGCCCCTTCTGCCTGCCCCTCCCCCAAGGGGGGATGGCAAGTCCTTGTCCCTTGCACCGTTTAGGTGGAAGCGGCGGAGGGGATTTTGGAACTGTAGGAGCGATAGCGTTCGCCTTTGTCTCCGGATTTAATCCGCTAAGCGGTTAATTCAAATCAATCTGGAGACAACAGCGACCGAAAGTCCAAAATCACCGCAGCCGCGCACTTCACCTAAATGAAATGTCTGTGAAGAAAATTTGACATCCCCCCGTCCATCTGTCATAATTCCCTATAGTTGAATAGCGCCTTTAATTCAGTCCCGTGAGGCTGGCAAGGTAACGTGAATCGAGGTTCGCGTAAGAAAGCAGGAATCCGTAGGAGTACGGAGGGCCTTTTTCTGCGCGCGGACACGCCATCTTTTTGAATCTGCGGATTTCACTCCTTGCCTGTTTTGGGCAAGGAGTTTTTTTGTTTCCGGGGAACTTGAACAGGCGATCAAGCAGGAGGATGGCAAAGAGGATGGTTACTGAAAAAAATGTCATTATGGACGAAACGGCGATTCGCCGGGCACTGTCACGCATTGCACATGAGATTTTGGAGAAAAACAAGGGTATCGAGAATTGCCTGCTGGTCGGCATCCGGACCCGGGGGATCTACCTGGCTCAGCGGATCGCAGAGCGGATTAAGGAAATTGAAGGTGTGGACATCCCTTACGGGGAGCTGGACATTACCCATTACCGTGATGACCGCGAAGGCGGCGGGGACAACCGGGACGCGATGGATAAGACAGTTGTGAACAGCAACCTGATCCTGCCTCCGGGCTCGAGCGGCACCCGGGACAAGAAAGTGATCCTGTTCGACGATGTACTGTACACCGGAAGAACGATCCGCGCGGCAATGGATGCGCTGATGGATTGCGGACGGCCCCGGATGATCCAGCTGGCTGTACTGGCTGACCGCGGCCACCGGGAACTGCCGATCCGCCCCGATTATATCGGCAAGAACGTACCTACCTCCAGGCATGAGCAGATTGAAGTGTCCCTGAGCGAATATGACGGCAAGGACGAAGTGTACATTATTTCAAACCGGGAGGAACGATAACAATGATGACGGCAACCAAAGTGAAGGAACGCAGTCTGCTGGGGATGAAGGAGCTGGCGGGGTCGGAGATTAACCAGCTGTTAGACAGAACAGCCTACTGGGATAATCAGAGCGAGAAGCTCACGCCGGTGCTGAGAGCACATTTTGTTGCCAATATGTTTTTCGAGAATAGTACAAGAACCCGCTTTTCCTTCGAAATGGCCGAGAAACGCCTGGGTGTACAAGTACTTAACTTCACGGCTGCGGCCTCCAGTGTAGAGAAGGGCGAGTCCATCTACGACACAGTGCGCACACTGGAGTCAATGGGCATCGATGCCGGAGTGGTCCGGCTGAAGCCAGCCGGGGTACTGCAGCAGCTAGCCGAGAAGGTAGGCGTTCCGCTGATCAATGCCGGGGACGGCAACAACGAACATCCGACGCAGGCGCTGCTGGACCTGTACACGATGCGCAAGCATTTTGGCGGATTGAAGGGCTTGAAGGTTTCGATTATTGGGGATATTATGCACAGCCGGGTCGCACGGTCCAACCTCTGGGCACTCACCAAAATGGGGGCAAGCGTGCAGTTCTGCGCCCCGGTGAATATGCAGGCTCCTGAGCTTGCGGCCTACGCTCCATACGTATCTATGGAAGAAGCGCTGAAAGCGGATGCGGTCATGATGCTGAGAGTGCAGCTGGAGCGGCATGCCTCAGGCATTATTTTATCGGCTGAGCAGTACCGGGAGCACTTCGGGCTGACCGAGGAACGGGCGTCGAGACTGGACCCGGCAACGATCATCATGCACCCTGCGCCGGTGAACCGCAATGTGGAGATCGACGATGCGGTGGTGGAGAGCAGCCAGTCCCGGATTTTCCCGCAGATGGCGAACGGAGTGCCGGTACGGATGGCTGTTATGGAGCGGGCGCTGCAATAGCGCAGCAGAACTACAACAGAAAAACCTCACATAAGAGTATTAATAAATATACACAAAGATGAATTTTTATTATATAATAACTACAGAGCTTACGGCTGCGGCCGGAAGGCACAAAGGAGAATCATAACCGTGATCATCAAAAATGCCAGTGTACTGAACGAAGAAGGCGTACTGGAGCGCAAGCATATTGTTGTGCAGGACGGAATTATCTCGAAGATTCAGGATGCCGCGGAAGCGGTAGAGGAAGCCGGAGAGACCGTTGAAGCGGAAGGTAAGCTGCTGATACCGGGACTGATCGATATGCATGTGCACCTGCGTGAGCCGGGCTTCGAGCATAAGGAAACCATTGAGACGGGTGCGCGTTCGGCGGCCAAGGGCGGATTCACTACAATAGCCTGTATGCCGAACACACGCCCGGTAACTGACAGTGCAGAGATCGTACAGCTGGTTAAGGATAAGGCGCGCGAAGCGGGACTTGTGAAGGTTCTGCCTTACGCGGCCATTACCAAGAATGAGCTGGGACGCGAGCTGACGGATTTTGCGGCACTGAAGGAAGCGGGAGCGATCGGCTTCACCGATGACGGCGTAGGCGTGCAGAGTGCGCAGATGATGAAGGATGCAATGAAGCTGGCGAAGGAACTGGATATGCCGGTGATTGCCCACTGTGAGGATAACTCGCTGGTAGAAGGAGCGCCGGTAGCTGAGGGCACTTTTGCCGACAAGCATGGCCTGAAGGGAATTCCGAATGAGTCGGAAGCCATTCATGTAGGCCGTGACATTCTGTTGTCTGAAGCAACGGGTGTTCACTATCATGTGTGCCATGTCAGCACCGAGCAATCGGTCCGGCTGATCCGCCAGGCGAAGCAAATCGGCATTAAGGTGACCGCCGAGGTATGCCCGCATCATCTGCTGCTCTCGGAGGAAGATATTCCGGGCATGGACGCCAATTGGAAAATGAACCCGCCGCTGCGCTCGCGACGCGACGTGGAAGCTTGCATCGAAGGGCTGCTGGACGGCACGCTGGATATCATCGTGACTGACCATGCCCCGCACAGCGAGGAAGAGAAAGCCAAAGGCATGCAGCTTGCACCGTTTGGCATCGTCGGCTTTGAGACGGCCTTCCCGCTGCTGTATACCGCTTTTGTGGCCACAGGCAAATGGGATCTGTCCCTGCTGGTGCAGCGGATGACCGCTGATCCGGCCCGGGTGTTCAGACTGAATACAGGCAGCCTTACAGTAGGGGCTCCTGCCGATCTGACCCTGATTGACTTGAATGAAGAGAAGGCAGTAGATCCTGCAACGTTTGCGAGCAAAGGCCGCAATACACCTTTTACCGGATGGAAGCTTAAGGGCTGGCCGGTGAAGACCTGGGTAGACGGCACAGCCGTATGGAGTGAGGCTTAACAGAAGTAAGCAGTAGCCCATGCAGCCCGGCTGCATGGCTGTGACATAAGAATCAGACTACAGAAACAAGAAGGAGTGGAAGGCATGCAGGCGAGATTGCTGCTTCAGGACGGAACACTGTTTACAGGCACCGCATTTGGCGCGGAAGGCGAGAAGACGGGCGAGGTTGTTTTTAACACAGGAATTACAGGCTATCAGGAGGTACTATCGGACCCTTCGTACTGCGGCCAAATCGTCACCATGACGTATCCGCTGATCGGGAATTACGGCATTACCCGTGATGACTTCGAGTCCGTGCGCCCTTTTGTACACGGCTTTGTTGTGCGGCGTCACGAATCCGTACCCAGCAACTGGCGTGCTGAATACAGTGTAGACGATCTGCTCAAGGAATATGATATTCCCGGCATCAGCGAGATTGATACCCGTATGCTTACCCGCATTATCCGCCACTATGGCACCATGAAGGCGATCCTCACCACTTCTAACAAGCGTGTGGAAGAACTGATGGAGATGATGGGTGATACTACTATTGAGGAGCTGCGCAATCAAGTGGCCCGTACCTCTACGACTAAAAGCTACACTAGCCCGGGCAATAAGGAGCGTATTGTGCTGGTCGATTACGGCGCGAAGACAGGCATCCTGCGCGAGCTGAACAGCCGTGGCTGTGATGTAGTGGTTGTGCCTCATGATGTTACAGCAGACGAGATCCGCCGACTGAACCCGGATGGCATTCAGCTCTCGAACGGCCCTGGGGACCCGAAGGATGTGCCTTATGCGGTACAGACAATCTCCGAGCTGCTCGGCGAATACCCGATCTTCGGCATCTGCCTGGGACACCAGCTGTTCGCACTGGCTTGCGGCGCTGATACAGAGAAGCTTAAGTTCGGCCATCGCGGCGGGAACCATCCGGTGAAGGAGCTGGAGAGCGGACGCTGCTTCATCACCTCCCAGAATCATGGCTACACCGTGAACGAGGAATCGATTGCCAGCACAGACCTGGAAGTTACCCATATCAATAACAATGACAAGACCGTTGAAGGACTGAAGCATACCCGCTACCCCGCTTTTTCGGTGCAGTATCATCCGGAAGCGGCGCCGGGACCGCATGACAGCAGTTATCTGTTCGACCGCTTCCTGCAGCTGATCGCAGATCACAAGGCGCAGCGGCCGGCCGGATCGCGCCAGGCACAGCTTGCGGCCAATGCCAGAATCACGGCACCGAAATCATCCGCACCCCAGCTTGAAGCCGTGAAAGGAGCTCTATAACATGCCTAAGAACAATAAACTCAAAAAAATTCTGGTTATCGGCTCCGGCCCGATCGTTATTGGTCAAGCTGCCGAATTCGACTATGCAGGCACACAGGCCTGTCAAGCCCTTAAAGAAGAGGGCGTCGAGGTCGTGCTGATCAACAGCAACCCGGCGACGATTATGACCGATACCAATATGGCTGACAAAGTATACATCGAGCCGATCACGCTGGAGTTCGTTACGGGTATTATCCGCCAGGAGCGCCCGGACGGGCTGCTGCCGACCCTCGGCGGACAGACCGGCCTGAACATGGCCGTAGAGCTGGCCCGTGCTGGAGTCCTGGAGCAGGAGAATGTGAAGCTGCTGGGGACCCAGCTCGAATCCATTGAGAAAGCAGAAGACCGTGATTTGTTCCGCGACCTGATGCGTGAGCTGGAACAGCCTGTGCCGGAAAGTGCGATCATTACCAGTGTGGAAGAAGCTCTTGGCTTCGCCGCAGGGATCGGCTATCCGCTGATCGTTCGTCCGGCCTACACGCTGGGCGGAACCGGCGGCGGGATCTGCGACAACGAAGAAGAGCTGCGCGAGACCGTTAAGGCAGGTATCCGTTACAGCCCGATTGGCCAATGTCTGGTCGAGAAGAGTATCGCCGGCATGAAGGAAGTCGAATATGAGGTTATGCGTGATGCGAATGACAACTGTATTGTAGTCTGCAACATGGAGAACTTTGATCCGGTTGGCGTACATACGGGCGACAGTATCGTTGTGGCGCCGAGCCAGACGCTGTCCGACCGTGAATATCAGATGCTGCGCAGTGCTTCCCTGAAGATTATCCGCGCGCTGAATATTGAAGGCGGCTGTAATGTTCAGTTCGCACTCGACCCGCAGAGCTATCAGTACTACGTCATTGAAGTGAACCCGCGTGTAAGCCGCTCGTCGGCGCTGGCCTCGAAGGCGACCGGTTATCCGATTGCCAAGATGGCGGCCAAGATTGCCCTCGGTTATACGCTGGATGAAATCGTCAACCCGGTAACCGGCCAGACGTATGCTTGCTTCGAGCCTACGCTGGACTATATCGTCAGCAAGATCCCACGCTGGCCGTTTGACAAGTTCATCTCGGCGAACCGCAAGCTGGGAACGCAGATGAAGGCGACCGGAGAGGTCATGGCGATTGGCCGGACTTTTGAAGAGTCGATTCACAAGGCGATCCGGTCGCTGGAGATCGGTGTCCACCGTTTCCGTCTGCCGGGAGCGGAGCTGCTTGAAGAGAGTGTGTTGCGCTATAGACTTGCCAAGCCGGATGATGAACGCCTGTTCCTGATCGCGGAAGCCTTCCGCCGCGGCTATGAACTGCAGGAGATTCAGGATATTACGAATGTGGACTGGTGGTTCCTCTCCAAGATCGAGGGGCTCGTGAGCTTCGAGGAGGAGATCCGTGCCGAAGAGACCTTGTCTGCTGAGACGCTGTATCAGGCCAAGCGCAAGGGCTTCACAGACCGGGCGATTGCCGAGATCCGTGCCGAAGGCCGTCCAGGCGGAGCATTCACTAAGGAGTCAGAGGTACGTGTGCTGCGTCTGCAGCAGGGTCTGGTTCCGGTATTCAAAATGGTAGATACCTGCGCCGCTGAATTTGAGGCCACAACACCATATTACTACTCGACCTATGAGACGGAGAATGAGGTCATTCATTCCGACAAGCAGAAGGTTATTGTACTCGGCTCCGGCCCGATCCGTATCGGCCAGGGGATTGAATTTGACTACTCCACAGTGCATGCGGTGTGGGCGATTCAGAAGGCCGGCTATGAAGCTGTAATTATCAATAATAATCCAGAGACCGTATCGACGGATTTCAATACCTCGGACCGTCTGTACTTTGAGCCGCTGTTCTTCGAGGATGTCATGAACGTGATTGCTCAGGAGAATCCGATCGGAGTCATCGTACAGTTCGGCGGACAGACCGCGATTAACCTGGCTGCACCGCTTGCTGCTGCAGGCGTGAACATTCTGGGGACCAGCCTGGAGAGCATCGATGAAGCCGAGAACCGCAAGAAGTTCGAAGCGCTGCTGGCCCGTCTGGATATCGCACAACCTAAAGGCAAAACCGTAATCAACATCGATGAAGCCGTCGAAACCGCGCAATCCCTCGGTTATCCGGTGCTGGTTCGTCCATCGTATGTCCTGGGCGGACGCGCCATGGAGATTGTCTACAACGACACAGAGCTGCTGAGCTACATGGTTGAAGCGGTAAAAGTGAATCCGGAGCATCCGGTGCTGATCGACCGTTACATGCTGGGCAAGGAAGTGGAAGTGGACGCCATCTGCGACGGAGAGACAGTTGTCATTCCGGGCATCATGGAGCATGTGGAACGCGCAGGGGTTCACTCCGGCGACTCTATCGCTGTCTACCCGCCGCAATATCTGGATGAAGGTCTGAAGCAGAAGATTGCCGAGATTACCATCAAGATTGCCAAGGAGCTCAAGACCATCGGTCTGGTGAACATCCAGTTCGTCATTTATCAGAATGAAGTGTATGTCATTGAGGTCAACCCGCGCTCCTCACGTACGGTTCCGTTCCTGAGTAAAGTAACAGGTATTCCGATGGCGAACCTGGCGACCAAGATCATTCTCGGCGGCAAGCTGAAGGAAGATGGGTATACTGAAGGTTTATGGCCGGAGAGCGATTATGTGTCGGTAAAAGTGCCGGTGTTCTCTTTTGCCAAGCTGCGCAGAGTAGAGCCTACGCTTGGACCGGAGATGAAATCTACCGGAGAAGTCATGGGCCGCGACAAACTGTATGCCAAGGCGCTCTACAAAGGCCTGATCGGTGCAGGAATGAAGATTCCCGCCACCGGCGCAATCATCGTAACCGTAGCCGACAAAGACAAGGCTGAAGCAGTTGAACTGATGAAGGGCTTCCATGCCATGGGCTACAAAATTATCGCCACCGGCGGTACAGCAGCGGCGCTGGAGCAGGCCGGGCTGAACGTCATGAATGTTAACAAGCTGGATGAGGGTGAGCCGACCATTCTGGATCTGATCCGCGGCGGTCAAGCGAACTTCGTCTTCAATACACTGACCAAGGGCAAAACGCCTGAGCGTGACGGATTCCGCATCCGCCGTGAAGCGGTAGAGAACGGAGTCGTATGTATGACCTCGCTCGATACGGTAACGGCGCTGCTGAGAATGCTGCAGACGATTAACTTCTCGTCCCAGCCGATGCCTGCTTTTGTCGGACAATAAGATAGAGGGTGAGGCAGCTGTAACAGGCTGCTACAGGAACGGTTTGCGTTAACGCAGACCGTTCCCCTATGCCCGGGACCTAAATATCAAAGGCGATGGATACGATATCTAAGAAAGAAGGTTGGCGAATGGAACGGACAGCAGCAGAGCAGCAGCACGTACATGAGAATGTCGGACAGATTGAGAAGTGGAATGAAATGGCCGGACGGCTGATGGTTGCCCTCGATTACCCGAACCCAGACCAGGCGCGGGCGCTGATCGAACAGCTCGAAGGCATCCCCTGTTATATGAAGGTGGGCATGCAGCTGTTCTATGCAGCGGGGCCAGACTTCATCCGGGAGCTGAAGGAACGCGGATATTCGGTATTCCTCGATGTCAAAATGCATGATATCCCCAACACCGTACGGGGCGGGGCAGAGAGCTTGACCCTGCTCGGCGTGGATATGTTCAACGTACATGCCGCTGGAGGAGCCTCCATGATGGCGGCTGCACTGGAAGGAGCGGCCCAGGCGGTCAGCCTGAAGCCACCCTTGCACATGCCGCTGATCATTGCAGTAACACAGCTTACCAGCACCAGCCAGGAAGTGATGAACCGCGAAATCGGCATAGCCGGAACAGTGACTGATGCAGTGGTGCGTTACGCCAAGCTTGCAGCGGAAGCAGGCTTGCATGGAGTGGTAGCATCCCCGCAGGAATCCGTGGTGATTGCTGAAGCGTGCGGACCCGAGTTCCGTACGGTTACTCCGGGCATCCGGCCCGCTGGTTCGACACTGGACGACCAGTCCCGGGTCATGACTCCCGGACAGGCTATCCGCCAAGGCAGCCACTACCTGGTAGTGGGCCGGCCGATTACAGCAGCGGCAGATCCGCGTGCAGCAGCACTGACTATTATTGAGGAGATGAGCCAAGCATGAGCATATTAGAGAATCGAAGTGAACAGGTCGCAAGTCATCTGCTGGAGATCGGAGCGGTAGCCCTGCGTCCGCAGGAGCCGTTCACCTGGACCTCCGGCATCAAATCGCCGATCTACTGCGACAACCGTCTGACCATGGCCTTCCCGGCCGTCCGCAACTACATTGCCGAGGCCTTCGCAGAGCTGATCAGAACCAGCTACCCGGACGCCGAGGTGATTGCCGGGACAGCAACCGCCGGTATCCCGCATGCGGCCTGGGTGGCCGATAAGCTCGGTCTCCCGATGGCTTACATCCGGGACAAGGCCAAAGGCCATGGCAAGCAGAACCAAATCGAAGGACTGATCACACCCGGCCAGAAGGTCGTCGTGATCGAGGACCTGATCTCCACCGGCGGCAGCTCCATCAAGGCTGCGCAGGCCGTACAAGAAGCAGGCGGCCTCCCGTTGGCCGTACTGGCCATCTTCAGCTACGAGCTGGACCGCGCCGAAGAAGCCTTCGCCGCTGCACAGCTTCCGCTCCAGAGCCTGTCCAATTACAGCACACTGATTAATGTGGCGTTGGCCCATGGCAAGATCGCGGAGAGCGATGTAGCGCTGCTGCAATCCTGGCGCCAGGACCCTGCCGCCTTCGGCGTGTAGAGAAGAGGACGTATAAAAGAAGCTCAGTCCCCTTTGAAGGGGATCGGGCTTCTTTTTGAGTACTTTCACATGATGGACTCCTTTTTCGGTCGGGCGCCCGTTCACTCTCGAAACACCTTTTTAGGGGATAACTGGAAAAATAGCATTTATTCAATGGCTCAGCACATTTCTGGAGACTTTAGTTGGATAAAATACACTTGTTGAAACCTGAAATGGACAATAACGCAGATACCGCCAGAACTAGATGATCTAAATCCACTTATTTCCTTTTAAGAGGAGATTTCCACCAAATTAAGTGTACAAAATCCAACTGTTTCCCCTCAACTGCTCATTATCTCCACAGCCCCTAATTAGCTGCGCACTCTCTTCCTGTTTTCAACTCATTTTTTATAATCCATCCCCCCAGTAATCTGCTCCAGGCGAGCGTTATCCTTCAACCAGCCACCTAAGCTTTCGGGCAGAAATTGCCATCCGATCCGCTGAGCAATCCTCTAATTTTCTTGCAAAACTGGGCATGATAAATAGCACCGGGACATATATTATTGTGATGAAGGAGAAGAGGGTATCATGAATTGGATCTATTTTGCCAAGTTGTTCAGGACCAGATTTCAAGCGGGCTGCCTTGCCAAAAGACTGGAGCAGGACGGCTGGATCTATGGCTATCATGATCCGAGTTTTGTGGAAATATACCGTTCGCGTAAGGGCCGTTATGGTGTGCGTTTTCTGCCTTAGACAGAAAATCCAAAATCATCCTTGACTTTATCCATGGGTATATTGTATATTATCTATTGTCGCTGTTTAAATAATTATTAACTGACGCGGGGTGGAGCAGCCCGGTAGCTCGTCGGGCTCATAACCCGAAGGCCGCAGGTTCAAATCCTGCCCCCGCAATTACCTTATTACACCGGACAGCACTCGTATAATACGGATATCCTAGTCCGGGCCCTTAGCTCAGTTGGTTAGAGCGGTCGGCTCATAACCGATTGGTCACAGGTTCGAGTCCTGTAGGGCCCACTTCACTCAAACCCTTACTTTGTAAGGGTTTTTTGCTGTTTATAGGCTCATAGGAGCGAATATGCTTGAGTGGGGAAAGGCCATATTTTTAAGCTTGCTAACGGAGACTTTATTCGACAGATTCAAGCTGCTTTTCTGCGAATTTATTGAGTTCATTTTCAATTCTGTCAACAGCCTCTTCCTGCATGATCGGTAACAGATGGGAGTACCTCTCATTGAACATCGCTGGAGTCATGTCCAGGCGTTCGGCGGCAACCCACGCGTCCTGCAGTATTCATAAAGCACAATGGGCGGTCCACTGCATCCGGTCCGGTACAACCACAGGTACGACTGCGACTCAGCGGACTTTCCTGGCTCACGCAGCACCTGCAGCGTCGTAAGCCACTGATCTGCCCCATACATCATCCAATTCGCCATGGTCTGCCGCGAGAGCGTCAGCCCGAGCCGGGAAAACTGTTGCTCCTGGCGGTAGAGAGGCTGGCTCTCCACATATTTTTGGGTCGGACTTCTGCTGGAATCAAGGTAATTTCGCTGCGGGTCTCTGTGCTCATAGGATGAGGGTCTCCGCCACAGCACGCACAAACCTGCTCGTCTTCAGGCAGTTCGTAGTGGAGAGGAAGGTTCCACGTTCCAGGCGACGGTACAGCAGCCAGATGCCATTATGTTCCAATAGAGCATTTTGAGTTTGTCGCGCTGGCGGTTACAAAATACAAACAGACAGGGCGCGAACGGATCGGGCTGAAATCGCTCCTGAACCAGGACGGCCAGGCCGTCGATGGACTTGCGTAAATCCGTGCTGCCTCCGGCTAAATACACCTTTTCCGCCAGCGTTAACATAAGGTCTCCAGCGCTTGAACCACTTGACGAAGCAGTTCAGGATAAAAACCTACCTGCACGTCAACAGACGCGGGACCGATGCGAAGCGTCAAAGAGGAAGGGGAGAATAGCGGGGATACGGTCACCGGAATAGAGGGAGGGGAGGAAGTCGGGGCTGGCTGGGATCGATTTTCCGGATGCAATATTTCAATTGATGTAAGGCAGATCTCCTTGATTTAAGATAGGCGTATGATCTAATGACAGGTGCTGGGTTTACAGGGTGGGCTGGGTTTGACGCTTACGAACAAAGCTACATAACAAAACCCCAGGAGATC
This sequence comes from Paenibacillus sp. FSL R7-269, assembly GCF_000517865.1. Lineage (NCBI taxonomy): Bacteria > Bacillati > Bacillota > Bacilli > Caryophanales > Paenibacillaceae > Paenibacillus > Paenibacillus sp. FSL R7-269. The sequence continues at coordinate 4,321 of NZ_ASPS01000002.1, read as the reverse complement.
ATCCTGGGGTTAATTTCTAAGAATATTTACTCCTCAATACAGTGTGAACACTCATACACTGTGAATTTAATTCTTTTCTTTATTTAAGGACAAGTCAAATGATGCAGTAATATGGTTTAAGCGGGAATCAGAAGGTACCGCCGTTATCTCGACCGTTAAGCTTAGCGGATCGGGTAGAGCATCATTTCTAACTTTCTCTATGCCGGTCAGGTAATAATGCTTATCGCCTAAACTTACTAATCCCCCTCCAGATGTATTTGAATCTGTTATATCTTTCCCGTTATTATAGAATTTGCAGACTATATTATAATCCTTAATAATAGCAATTCCATTTATCTCGTAACCAACTTTAATTTCATTTTCAGTATAATTGGCATTTCGTAAGGCAAAAGTTACGCCTTCCACTATCTTCGTTTGAACCTTGATATTTGCTTCAGGCATAGATGCTTCCTCAGGGCTATTTACCCACCCGAAATAACGTACAGCCAGGAATCCTATAAAGAGCATACCTACAACCAGAACAAGCAAGCTTATTCTTTTATGTTTCATTATATCTCCTCTCAAAAGAAGATTTGAAAATACAAAAAAGATTAGAGCATACAACAAACTCGTATGTTCTAATCTTAGCATAAAAATTATAAACCAAAAGAGAAGTATGGAGGTGGATTTTCAGTTACATAAGTACTCGCTGATGAATTAGTTAATGCTCCGCCTAATGGCCAAGCTATTGCAGGTTGTAATTAATTAGTGTTTAGAAAGGTGAGGATTATGAAAAATAAATGGCTTTTTTTGTTAATCCGTGCACTGGTATTTGCAGGACTAACGTATTTTTTGATTTATATGTTTAACAACAATGATATGAGTGTTTTTGGAATATTTGCACTAATTTTTTTCTTGATTGCCGTTATGAATGAAATTCTTTATAGAAAGGCTAAGTCTTCTTTCAATAATCAGACGAAATAGTCTTTTGTTAATATTGGGTTCGCTGTTATTCTCTTAAGTAAACCTAAAATCTTATTAAGAGTTTCTTGAGTTTAATAATATTACAGAGTTAATTAGGCAAGTAGCAGAGCCGCTACATTACTTTACAAAACCTTGTAGATCTTTATTATGATAAATACAGTATGTAGATACATCATACAGACCCTTAAGAAATCATCTGGAATAGCATCGGATCGCAAAATTTATGTGTAACTGAAGGGCTTTATTTGCTAACAAATTTGTAAACGAACTGTTTATAATAAGGTTAAATACACTGAGCCGAATAACAGCGGGAATAGGGGATTTTGAACATGTTTATATGTAATTTAACCTTTCCCCAAGCTCAGTTGGTTAGAGCGGTCGGCTCATAACCGATTGGTCACAGGTTCGAGTCCTGTAGGGCCCACTTCACTTAACCCCCTTGCCTAGCAAGGGGGTTTTACTATTTATGGCTCTATACTCCATGTTAACAAATTGACCCGAAACATGCTTTTGGGGAACGAAAAGCACGGATCTTTCACTGGAAACCAAAACGATTGCTAACGTACAATGCCAAACGCTGGCCCACTGAAATCCTTTTTCACCAGTCCAAAAACAACTTGGGTTTTGACACCCATCAAGTACGTTCCGCTCAAGCGATTATCCGCTTATGGGCGCTTTTAGCCTGGACACATCTCTATTGCACGGTGGGTTTGGGTAACTTATCTGGATAAACAGGAAAGAAAGGCTGTAATGGTCTCAGCCTCAGACAGTCTTAATTACTTTCCAGCGACCATTCGGACTAGTGAGATAGTCTATTTTTTAAATAAAAACTATGATATGTTAATAAAGTTAATTATACCCTTCCGATGTAATGTTTCTTTGAGAATTTGAATGATTTGAATTATGGAGTGAGTTAAAATTTAGTTTAAATAATTTTAGGAAGCGAAAGGATGAGGAGAATGCTGGGAGAAGTAATTCGAGAAGTTAGAAGTAAATTGACATTAAAGCTTCTTTTTTTCTGGATTGCAATAACTGCCGCTCTTATTTCCTTTGCTGTTTACAGAAGCCACAACTATCAGTTAAGGGATTCTCTAGAGTATTTCTCATTTATTTTGAATGGCGCATTGCCTATTACCTTTCCAATTTTAGCTGTTTTGGTATATGTAGCTTCATTTTCGGGAGAAGTGAACCATCGTTTTTTGGTCTATACTCGTATGCGTAGGCCAATAATAGAAACTATATATATAAAACTAACAGCTAATATTATCCTAACATGTCTTTTCTTTTTTAGTCTGATTTTCATATCCTTTCTATTTGCTTATTATATTGAACCTTATTTGGGAATTGCTGATTATGACCCAGAAGGGTTTGGATTGACAAAAGATAATATAACAGTAGATACCTACACACGGTATACATTCACGCAACTTCTTGAATATGGAACTTTTACATATAGCATTTTGTACTCGCTTTGGGTAGGAATCAATGCAGCCCTATATTCAGCAATAAGTTTTTTTCTAGTATTAATTATAAAGAATCGTTTTCTAGCGCTAAGTCTACCCTTTATCGGATATATTATTGTCATATTTACGCTTATTGCATTGGATTTAGAAATTTACCGGCTAAGCTATGTTATTTTTCCTTTCGACCGTATACAAAGTCCAATATGGACTGCTTTTGTTCCATTCCTGGTTCTTGTAGTTATTCTCTTTTGTTTAATGATATATGTAAGACGCAATACTTCTAAGGTTGACAGTTTCTCATGAGATATATTAAAAGTATTTTTGATGAGTTCTTATCGTGGAAATGGTCTGTTCTATTTATTTTCATATTCATATTTGGTTGGGGTCAGCGTCAACATCTCATTAATTCCTCCATATCTATAAGATCTAGATTAAATCAGTGGGACCTATTAATCGGTATTTCCAGTGATCCAATTTTGTTGCTCTACCTAATTCTCCCTTTCATGATCCTTTTATCTTGTCTAACTATTCGGGAAACATGGAATTTAACTTATCTGGTTCGCTTGCAAAGTTGGTCGAAATGGGTTTTGTATACAGTTAAAACATTCAGTCCGGTAGTTGTAGTCACTACAATATTAGTGTTGATTACCTCATTTCTTCTAACACTGGGTTTACCGTATGAAACAAATTGGAGTTTATTTAGTTCAGCAGATATTTCTACTTTTAATCATATGAGTTCATTATCAAGACAATCTAATTTATCTCCTTACTTAGTCATTATTCTTCAACTTTGCTTGTTAACTTTTTTCTTGCTTTCTGTACATGCTTTCATTGCAACTATTTATATTTATTTTTCCAATCTACTGTATTTAGGGATTGTCAGTTTCGCTATTTTATTATACAACCTGGTGACTTTTAGGTATTTTCCAGAATTCCCAAAGCTGATAGCTTATAACTACATGACATTTCCATCAAGTTATGGGACATATCGTTCTGTTTATCCGGCATTTTTGATTATAATAGCAATTTTATTTATTAGCCTCTATGTAATACCTCTTCTAAAAAAATGGCGGTGATTAAAATGTGGATAAAAGATCGCTATCCTTATTTAGTGTATGCTTTGTTATGCTTATTCGGTATCATTAGCCCATTTCATAATCCGTGGGGAGAATCGGTGACGGTGTGGGATACGCTATATCTCCGTTTCTACGGCGTTTCACCAGAAGCTGGGTTTTCCTTATTGTCTTTTCTGTTCTATGTTGTTGTATTTATGGGTTTTGTGTATCTGTTTCAGGTGTACATTACGGAATATTTATCAGGCCGTTTCTATTATGTTGCGATCCGCTCCCGATCCCTATACCGCTTGTTCGCACGTCTAGGTATCCAAGTAGGAGTGGGGGCAGCTATGTTACTTGTTACATTACTTGTCCTGACAATAGTCGTCAGTCTAGCCTCCGGACAAACTCTTGAGCCAGAAGTTACTGTACAGTCTGATGTGAATTTTAATCAAGTACTGTATCAGTTCCTGATCAATGGCTGGTTACAAATAATGAGTGGGATCATGATTGTATTTGTCACTGCCTGGTTGTTCAAGGAGGCGTCCCACAGTCTTATAGCACAGGGTGTGCTGGTACTCGCAGCTTTGCCGATTATTAATGTCGGGAACTGGCTACCATCTGGGCTGAATAGTATGGGATATGTTAATGGACAGTGGGAGGATTTACTTCGGATTACAGGGGTGCTTGTCATATATTTGATCATCGAAGTCAGCGTAGTTTTCTATTTATTTAGGAAGAAAAATATAGCTTTTTATTAGGGCGTGTCTGAAAACTAATCATATTGAAGCTACTTCAACAGAATCATCGCGGAAGCGAGAAAGGCAAAGCTTAAAAAGT
>NZ_ASPS01000001.1:0-64072 GCF_000517865.1 Paenibacillus sp. FSL R7-269 | reverse complement strand
TTTACAAGCTCCTCGTAATTGCGTCCTTGTAAAATTATGCTACGGTTATGCGTTGGAAGCAATATCTAGTTTTAAGACACGCCCTAATGAATCTAGAGTTATCCAAATCATAAAGCAATATGTAGAAATGCCTGTACCAAACTTAGAAATTATCGATGAAGGGGTATCGAAGTATTCCTTGATCAAAGGCAACCCTATTTTTAGAAGTAATCTCATGACCTTACATGTAGACCACTTCAATTTGTTTGCTGAACAGATAGGCAAGTTTTTATCTCAGTTACATTCTATTCCTCTAGGTGAGATACAAGAATACGATATAAGTGCCTTTCCCGGTAACGGTACAAGGGATTCTTATCTGGAGTTATATTCAAGAATCGAGGAAAAACTATTTCCGCATATGAAGAGTTATGTCGTTGAACACATAAACCATATTTTCGAGCCCCTATTTATTAATAAGAAGTTTCTTGATTATGACCCGGTATTGATACACGGGGATTTAGCTCCGTACCACATCCTAAAATCATCCAACAAAGTTGTAGGCATAATTGATTTTGGTGTTTCCGGCACCGGAGATCCAGCCCATGATGTTGGTGTGATTCTTGATACATTAGGGGAGAGAATCGTTAATAGAATTAGTCATTATTATAAAGGCATTAACACATTTATCGATAGGTCAAGATTCTATGCTAATGTCTCGTCAATACGATGGGCACTAATCGGGTATGAAAGCAACGATGTTTCTTGGCATTTAAATCACTTTTTCACCGCTAAAGAAATAAACCCTTATAGGTAAGACAAAAAGAGCGGAAGTCCATGAGATTGTTTTCTCGTCTATGGCTGCCGCTTTTTATTATTGGGCCAGGGTTCCGTCTTATAATCCAAAATAACCGCAGAAATGAAAAAAGACACCCGATAAGGTGTCTTCTACTTTTCTCCATATAGAGCCGAGGCAGTCGAACCCCTGTCCGAAGATAACGGCACATAAGCTTCTACGAGTGTAGCCACGGATTTTGATGTCACCCTAGAATCGCCCTGACTATCGGTTTGCTGCCGGCAGTTCCATTCCTTTCTTCCAAATCAGAATCGGATCATCCGGTGCACCGTAATAGATGGCCGTAATCTCCACATCATTTCCATGCGCCTTCTGGTAGGCCCTTACACTCACAGGATTGACGTATACCCCGCCACTGGCAAGACTCGAGACAACATAATCCTTCGATTTGAGTAGAGTATGGACAGGGGTTATATAGTAACTCCCGTCATCTTTAACGGTATTTTTCACACGATTGAAGGTATACCCGTCATTGATTTGAATATTAAAGGCAATTTCACCACTTGGTATGGTTCTTATATTAGAAATAGTAATGTGATCGGATGCCACCGGTATGAAGTTCCATCGGAACAGACCGAAGTAGCCAAGAATCAAGACTCCACATACGGAAGCAGTCACCAGCATTCCTTTCAAATAAGCCAGCGATTGGGTACGGATCCAAATCCTTTTAATACTGCGCAGCCCGTTTCCCTCCAGTTTATTCACTTCCATCTCTTGTATGGGCAAACTCAGGTTAGATTTTACCTGTACCAGAGAAGCGCGGCAATCTGCACAACCAGCAAGGTGTTCTTCCATGAGTTCCCTGCTGGCTTCGCTGCATATGTCATCATAGTACAGGGGAAGCAGGTCTTGAATAATGTCACATGAGATTCGGCTCATCTTTTATCCTCCATTAGCAGATTCTGTATCTTCATACGGGCCCGGTGATAGGTCACTCTTGCCCAGCTCTCCGTTCGGCCAAAAATCTGGCTAATATGATCGAAAGAAAGTTCTCCAAATAACCTTAGCATAAAAACCTCCTTATACGGCTCCTTCAATCCGTGCAGAACCTTATGAACATACAGAGCCTCAGTCTGATTAATAAGTTTTTGCTCCAGGTTAATACCGGCTTCCGCTTCTTGCTCAGCCATCGGAGCGTACCTCCGCTGCTTGTCCATATAGGAGAAATAAGTATTTTTCGCAATCTGACACAGCCAAACACTCATTTTGCAGTCCCCCCTGAACTGTTCAATTCGCTTCAGCGCTTTAAGAAAAGTCTCCTGTGTAATTTCCTCGGCGATCTGCTCATCTCTGCTTAATGAAAGCACAAAGATATATACATCTCGGAAATATTGATCATAGACTCCCTCTAGTTCATCTAATTTGTCCAAGGGTTCACCACCTTACATATATAAGACTAGCTAAACAAAGAAACGTTACAATGAATTTATGTTTAGTTCCATTTTATCTCTTACTGAAATAGTCTTTACGAATGATCAAAAAGAAAGCAAGCGGCCGAAAAAGTCGGTTCGTTCACATTTTACGGGAAAAGCTGGTGGAGTGACATTACCATTTTCAAAATATCAACCGTATTTTATCCATCTTCTTCCTTGTATGGATAAACAAATTAAACCAATAAAATAAAATTTGTGCAAGCATACTCGGCATGCAGATTCTGAGAGTTTCCTAAACCATATCCATAAAACAAAAAGACACCCCTAAAGGTGTCTTTCACTGATACTCCATATGGATCCGAGGCGTGGACGTGCAGAGCTACAATTCGGCGGAGCGTGATGCTCTTCAACAAGCCTGGCCGTTTCCTCCTCGAAACAATGCCTCATCCTGCTAACCATGAAGCCATCTATTGAACTATCGTTCCCGTTAGCGGTACAGTTTATAAATCGAGAACCGGAACCGGTCCGTCCATCCAGTTCAGCTGGCTATCCATCATGAACTGAACCGTCCAATGATGCTCTGCCTGATACCAGTTATTAAATTCCACAATACTCTTGTACAGATTTTCTACGGCTTCCGGCGTTCGTTCTTCCAGTACCCGATGGATGTCCGTCAACAAATTCTCAGGCTTCTTTTGGGCCCCCTCTAGAACCTGTAAGAACCACTTATAAGAAGGGAAAAGTGTTTCGTTGTGTAGCAAAATCAACCGACCTGCGAAAAAGACATAGTGGGTCAAACAGTAGTCGATTAATAAACGATTGTTGCGTTTCAGTCCTTCGTAATAATACCATTTCCAGGTTTCGAATTGTGCATAGAACTTCTGCATGTTCTCAGTCTTTTTCTCCACCGGATATCGGGGAGCATCATGGACCAACCGTTCCAACCCCTCGATATTGGAATAGGTGACGAACGCATCCTGGAATGCGAACTTAGCAGGATCGCTGCCGGATTCGGCCACTTGCTTGATGTAGGAAGCGGATACAACTTTCCCGTCCACATAACCGCCTTCATAAGAACAGGATTCCGTTTCGAAATACCCAAGATTATGGATGGAACAAGCTTTCTTGTAATCCTCTTCGGAAAGGACGATCATAATGTCGATATCAGAGGTTTCGCCCGCAAAGCCATGCGCCACGGAACCTCCGATGATAATCCCTTGTACGTCGGGTCTGGCTTTAAGCTTGTTGGTGATGGCATCAATGGCAGCCTGATGATGGGGATACATAATACATCCACTCCAATATAATTAATATAATCATTAATTAGTAAGCCAATACGTTAATTATAAGTAAATAATATTCCACTTTTGAAATTCCCGCAATCCCCCGAATGAATCAATCGTCTTATAGATAACTGCCCGTTAGTTTAGTTCCATCTAAAAATCAACCAAGCTCCAAAAATCTAGTGATTATCAACCGACCAAATTTGCCATTTGCACGAGCGGCTGATCAGCCAGAAAGCACCAATTCCGATTAGTAGCAGGAGAATTTCCACAAACCACAAGCTGATTTTCCCTGGGTACGCCTGATAGAGAGCCGGAGTGAAATCAATAAGAGCATGCAATAAAATGGCATACACCAGAACTATTTTCCTCTTTGCACGCACTGCGTACAGGACAATAAGCGATAGAGCAATTTGAATAAAAAGTGCGGGTATCCGTTCCAAGCCTCCCAGAAGAAACTCATAAAATGAAGCATTCAGCAGCTTGCTCTTGATATCTGCCAATACATCGGGTGATGCTTTCCCGCCCAGTGACTGCTCAAGCTTGCCCGTATTTATCATTACGGCATATACGAGCGTCTGAATCGAGGTCATTCCGGAAATAAATATCGCTTCAACCCCCCTCGCCCAGTCCGTATGCAATGCCATCTCTTCGTTTCCGATTATGTTTAAGCAGTAAGCGGAACCCGAAATATCTGCCGGCCTCTTCAAAAATCCCAGCTACCAGTGCCCCATACACTGCGAAAAGTAACGGATTGGCGAGTAAACCATGTGGCCGCTGTTTTTATTATAGGTCCAGGGGGCTGTCTTATAGTCCAAAATAACCGCAAAAATGAAAAAAGACACCCTTCAAGGTGTCTTCTACTTTACTCCATATGGAGCCGAGGGGAGTCGAACAAGCGTACTCTCGTTTCTGTAGTTTATTACCATGTACCATATTCTCTTACGTAGTACGGGTTGTGAGCGTTTTTAAATCTTATATCGTGTTAGCTTATATGGTAGAATATTACCCAATTTTTAGCCCTTGGTCTACTGAATGTCTACTGCTTCGGACAGGATTTTGGATGTGCGAACCCCAAATTTTACAACGTGTTATTCTGTTTTCATCTAATATTGCGTACCTAAAATACGTCCCCCTCAGAGAGCTTATTCACAAAAATAAGCCCGCCACCTATGTGACAGACTTATTATTGCGTATTTAGTTCATAACCATGCTCATCGCCTCAAGTGCTTTTTTATGAGTCTTATCGAATATATGGGTATAAATCCTACTTGTTGTTCCGATCTCCGAGTGTCCAAGCGCTTCTGAAATAGCTTTCAAGTCAAGTCCTGCATTATAAAGAACACTTGCAAATGTATGCCTTAAATCGTGCAGTCGGATATGAGGCAACTCTTGTTTCTCGAGAAACTCCTTGAACTGTTCTGTAACTGTGTTTACACGGGCGGGCTTCCCATTTTCACGAACTACAACATAACCAGTATAATCATAATAAGTACCCAGTGTCTCCTTTTGCCCAATCTGATGCTTGTAATGCTTCATTAGTAAATTATACAACTCATCTGCCATATGCAGAACTCGGTTGCTATTATCCGTTTTAGGAACTTTATCGAATGTTTCTTTTCCAACAGTAACACGAACGGATACGATACGAATTACTCTCTTCTCAAAATCCACGCAATCCCACTTCAGCCCCATAATTTCGCTTCTTCTTAAACCCAAGTAGCTCGCAAGCAATACAGGCAACTCAAGCTTCGTGTCCTTTACCTTATCAAAAAGAAGTTTGAGCTGGTCTTTAGTATAGGCTTGACCAATCGACTTTCTCTTTTTGGGTAGGGATACTGCATCCGCAACGTTCCTGTATACAAGTTGCTGCTTCAAAGCAAAGTCCAGCATCTTCCTGATTACAGCATGATGCCGATGTACCGTGTTGGGCGACAGATTTTTAACATCCTGCAACATGGTGTAGTACTGCTGGATCTCTGACGGTTGCAGTTCCTGCACTTGCTTACTCCCTAGCGCTGGAATCAGATGATTGTAGATTACGTTCCTATAACCAGACACCGTTGTTTTCTCACAATTATGCTTAACATAATTATCTAACCAGTATTCAAGTGCCTCTACAACGGTCATTTTATTGCGGTTAGCCAGTAAGCTTCGTTGCTCATTGTACTCAAATTCTGTTTTGAGTTTGATTGCCTCTTTCTCTGTTTTGACCGTTTTAGTTGAACGTTCTCGCTTACCGTTTGCATCTTTCCCATGTTCAAAAGTCACTCTGAACTTATTCTTGATCGGTTGAATACTCGCTGGCATAGTCATTCGCCCCTTTTCTTTTGAATGAAGTGATTATTATTAGTTAAGTTCAATGGTTCCGTATTGATGCTCCTGAAGAAAGTTATTTAGACCAGCAACAGGAATAAGAATTTTGTTACCGATTTTGATTTTTGGAAAATCGTCTTTGCCGACAAGCTTGTAGACCGTATTTCTCCCTAATGGCAAAATACCCATAAGTTCATTAACCGTGTAGTATTGCTTTTGCATATCTCGCATCGTAAACCCTCCTGTTCAGACAAACAGTTGTCTATTGTGATAACATGATTTCCTTTGTTTTTCAAGCTCATTCTTTGATTTACTCTATTTTTCTTATTTTTTCGTTAGATAAAATTAATTAAGAAAAATATTAAAAACGTACTGAATTGTTAATTTTTAACATAAAGTCACCTTTACTACCGCCACACAAATCCCTTAGAAGCGAGTGGCCCTGCGAACAAGACATTGTCAGCCACGTACACGACTCTCCCATATATGAATCGCAGCAGGCTTCTCTTAGGCATTATCCTCCTTCCATTTATTTTTTCTGCCACGGGTCTCATTGTTTGGCGTGAATGTTTATACCACCCTATAAAATACATGGGCGCTCATGTCTGCTTAGAAAAATATTTGTTGACCTCCAGCCACAAGACGGCTAGCCCCCTAATGAACCGATCTTCCCCCCCAATCGCGTTTAATTGATGTGAATGTTTGTACTACCCTATAAAACCCATGGGCACCTATGTCTGCTTAGAAAAATGTTTGTTGACCTCTTCGCCCCAAGACCGCTAGACCCCTAATAAACCGACTGCTTCCCTCCTATCGCATCTAATTGATGTGAATGTTTTTACCACCCTATACAGGCTTTCAGCGAGAATATGCATAAAAAAAAACAGAGACCAGTTAGAACGCTACATAGCATCTAACTCAGTATCTGCTTTAGCCAAAAAGATACGAATATAGCGTTTACCCCACCTACATAACGATACGTCTATTCCGCAGTAAAAGAATTATGTCCGTTACAACAAGCTGAGAAAAGCTATATAAAAAATATTAAGAGAAGGAATATTGACCCCACAACGTATTAACAACGATTTTTCGGAGGATTATCGGCAGCAATCATTTCATGTTTCTTCAATAATGAGAGTTCACGATACAGAACGGACTTAGAAACCCCAGTGATTTCGCAAATTTCCTTGATTGAATGCGCTCCAGCATGGTGAAGTTTGATCGCTTTGGCACGTAATTGCTTACTCGTAGGCTTTCTTCCACCGACCCGACCTTTACTGCGAGCAGCTGCAATTCCTTCGGCTACTCGTTCACGAAGGTTATCACGCTCAAATTGACTCATGGCGGCAAAAAAGGTAAGCATCAGTTTACCGGCAGCGGTTGAGAAATCTAAATTTTCTTTTAAGGAGATGAAGGTAATATCCCGCGACTCCCAATCATTAAGCAATAACAGCAAATCAGAGGTGGAGCGCGAAAGACGACTTAACGATTCGCATATGACCGTATCACCGGCACGTAGCATCTTTTGTAGATCTTCCAGTATAGGTCGCCGAGCCGCAACGCCGCTCACTTTTTCTAGGTACATGTCGGACTCTTCAACCCCGTACTCTTTCAACATAGAAATTTGTCGCTCTAGATTTTGCTCGATGCTGCTAACACGGCCATAGCCAAATATTTTGTTGTTCAAGATGAACTTACCTCCCCGTATCATATTTTCAGACCCCTACAGATATCAAAGTCTAGTCGAGAGACTAGAAAAAACATCCCACTAACCAGTTTAAAGGGAACCCAGACGCTTAGAAGCGAATACCGGGAGTCCCGATAACGGGGTTAACGGGAAGAAGCTTGTGGGAATAGTTAAGGGAAGGAAAAACCCGCTATTTAAGCTAAATTAACAATGCCGCTCTGATTCCCGCAATCAATAGTTTTTGGGAACCGCAAATTAAAAAGAAGCCTCCCAAAAAGGGAGGCAGGAAGGAACCAAAAAAGATTAACGATTTTTAATATTCAGAATATCGTAAACCTGTACAGTTGCAAATTTACCGGGACGCTTGAGAACCGGAAGAATCAGCTCACCAAAATGAAAAGCATTCTGCCAAGAACCCTGAACCTTTTCAACCGCAGCATTGTCCAGTCCCCACGCTTGAGCCAGTACATCGCAATGCAGCGAAGTAAGCAAACGCCGAGCGACCCCGTTTTCCATAAACTCAACCTCTACCGCCCCAGAGTGCATTAGAGAAATAAGGTAATCAATGTAGTGCGCAATCGCATACATCGGAATAATAATGGTTCCGTTCTGCTGGGCGCGAAGGCGCTGCTGAGAAACGTGGAATCCGCCATAGTCCAGCGCCATCTTCATTACATTGAAGTTCCCAGTTTTTAGTTCCTCATGCGTAGGTGTAAACTGTGGAGTGTAATCCACGTAACGTCTCGTCTTAACCAACTCGGGGAGCATTGCCTTGTACACGGCAGAAGATTTTGTAGCAAAGTAGCTTTCCTTCTGTCCCTTGCGTATAGTCTCAACATAGCACAGTGAGCTGTTCAGTAAATACGAGTCAACAAGAGACTGGGCGTACTGCCGTTCAATGCCAATCGGTAACGGAAGACCCATCTCACGAAGCAGAGCGGCACTATGCAGAGCAATAGCACCTTTCAGCGACATATTCCCAGCTTTAATCTTCGCAACGTCCAGTACTTTAAAAGTAGTACAAGGAGTATTCCTGAAATTAAGCAAGCGGCCCCTCAGACTACGCTGAGCGAGATGGTCATGAAGACCGTTGTCACTTGCTAGAAGCTGTGTGATTGGAGCATCAACATAGTTAAACAATTCAGCCATAATTAATACCTCCCTTTCGTTCTTAAGGAGAGTATTTTTATATGCGTAAAAATTTTCCAAGGTTCATGAACTATCAACAAGATGATGAAAATTGTAAATATACCAGCACGAGCTATTCAAGTGAACCATACGACCATAGATAGAAAATCTACAGCCGCACATGAATTTTTAACTTTTAATTTTGAAATTATTACCCCACAAAAAAAAACAGGCTATATAACGTGAATTTACGAAACAAAATAAGCACCCTGTAACTAAGGGCGCTTATTTTTAACTTTTTATTTCTCTTTATTTTAACTGTAATTTAAATCTTCGCGATTAAATGGAGTAAACAAATCGCTGTTTACAGGAGCAACATCGTCCCAGCGACCGTCATTAGTGGTATCCGGGTAGTAAACAAACTCCCTAGACAAGCTGTTCTTTTTACGCGTCTGAATTTTATCTACCACAAGGTTATCTATACCATAACTTGTATTGTCTTTGTCAGAACGATAAATCCGAAATTCCTGTTGCTCGCCCCAAGTCCAATAATGTTTTTCCCAGCCATACCACATAGCAGTAACCAAAGAGCGGCAAGTTACCGTTTGTCTCCCCCACTTGTCCCCAAATGGTGATGGGAAATTGACACAAGCCCGCATGCACTTCACATGCAATTTAAACCCTAGTTCAGCCAGTGCCCAGGCATCAAACCTATCCTCAAGCTGGGAGTAGACCATCGTCGACTTGTAGTTTTTGTACTTCACGAAAATAATTACATTACCTTCTGCGTTTACGCGGAGGCAGAGCCCTTTCCCCGACCCCGAATATATTAATCCGTACACATCGATAAAAATCCATACCCCACGAGCACGTGTTATGAAACAAGACTGAGATAGTCGTTTCGTCTTCTTCTTTAAGTGGCCCAAAAGCTGCTTTCTATCCTTTAAATAGCGAGTTTTTCCCTTGCCCATTTTAAGCACCACTCCTTATTTCAATTCGACTAAGATAACCCCGAACAGAGCGTAAAGTCCATACGTACATTGAGCCTCTTACAATAGACATGCGATACCAAAAGCAAAAAAATACCGAGTTACACTTGTGCAGCCCTACAAACAGTCACCCCATGGCTTATTAGGTCATAAAAATATAGAACCGTTAGAATGTAAATACGTACACTGGCAGCGGAGCAGCCTCTTTTCATTACCGTTCCTCTCGCCTGAACATTGTTCAGAACCATCCCAACACTAGACATATGAGCAGATTGAACGTAGTAATCCGCCCTTTACTGCGGATGTCCGCAGAGTGAAAATAAATACCGCAAAGTTAAGCCCATTAAGTCGTACCGCGTAGGTCTGCGCTGATTTCGCATTCCTTGCTGCTTGACTTTTAAGCTTTGCATCGAATCACACCTCCCAAGAGTTCGTATGTTAGTACACCTAAATATTTAATATCTGCTGCCACCTCCCCATAGATTGGTTTGTGTCAGACTCTTTAAAAATAAAAAGACCCGTGCACAGGTAATGTGCACGGGTCCAGCATAGGGTGTTTAGTGGTTTTGGTGGCATTCAGTGGTTTCGGTGGTTTTTGCCACCGTTTTACTGGTTTAGCAACGAGCGCAGCTGGTTCTAAAACCAGTGTTACCCCTGCGAATAATCAACCCGGCATACCAAATCCTCTAGGGAAGATGGTAGTTTGAAGTTAATCCATAGGAATTCGGCTTTACGCTGCCCTCCGCAAGAACTGGCCACAGGTGTGTCCTTCAAGTACAGCTTGTACCACCCAGCCTCAAGCAGAGGATCGTATAGCGGGGTGTCGTACCCACTAAGGGCAACTTTCATTTGAGTATTTAATAGCTGAGTTACCAGTTGCCTATGGTCCGCTGCTGACCAGGAATGTGCGTAATGATTTTCCCCTTCCATTGCTGAGGGAACGTAGGGTGGGTCGATATAAGCGAAGTAATTACTGTGCCTCTGGTGTAAACGAAGTACTTCACGGCAATCCCCATGCGTAACCTCGACCCCTTCCATCGTGGAGTAAAGCTGTTCCAATCGGTGGATTTTCCGATAGTAAGAATGGCGGCGGTCTAGGTTATTAACCCTTGTCTGGTCGTAAATCGTCATACATGATGCACGGCTAAGTCCAGCTAGAATGAATACGTCCGCTGCGGAAGTCACCTGGTCTAACGGGTACTCACCATGATTAATCAACCTATCCGATGCGTATTCTCGCGCCGCCTGCGCCTGTAAGAATACCTCCTCGCTACAGCCGCGCTCCTCCAGCGTGTCGATTAAACGGTAGAGCAGATCATGGTCACCTAGACAAGCGAAAAGATTGCATAAACCTATGTCCATATCGTTATAAGAACGGTTTTTAAAGAGGGATTCATCTAGATTTAAGAGCATTCTGCATCCGCCGCCGCAGACTTCTAAATAGCCATCCAGCTTGTACGCACTTGCACACCACTCAATCACCGGGATGATATTGCCGACTAAGGCATATTTCCCGCCAATATAGGATATTGCTGAAGCGGGGCGTTGCTTGGGTTTTCTTTGCAATTGCGCAGAACTGCTGGCCATAGTCCCCACCTCCAGTTTTATAAGGTGCTCAATCCGTTCACTCTAAATATATAAAAGCGCTTGACGGCCTTGCTTGTCACGTTAGGTTTGATCGGCTCTTGAAGACGGGCTTGCTTGGTGAAATGCAGTAAAAGCTCCTGATCCCGCCACCCCCGTGCGATTTCCAACAGCCGAATTATTTTAGATTCGCCTTCCAAGTTTAAAAATTCTATTAGTGCGTCCGAGGTCACTCCTACTGCGTTCACCCCATACTTCTCTACGTATTGCTCAGTATCTAGGATAACCCCGAAGCATTCCCCAGGACGGTATTCGTCACTGCTGACTGTTGGGAACGCCTCCAAATTATTTAGGATACAGTCCTCAACCATTGAAAACAGTTCGTTGCTCTCATCAGCACTAGCCTTGCCCTCCATGACACTGAGCAGATTGGGCACCCGTTTAAACAGACCGTTAATTTTGAGGTATTTTACATAATCTATAGCCTTGTGGAACTCGGCCTTCTCCATGCAGCCGAATACATTGAGATCCCTTAAAAAAATATCAAACTGTTCACGTAATTCAATCACCAAAAAACACTTTGATGCCCTACCTTCTAGAAGGCTCATGAAATTTACTGAGTATGTAAGTTCGGTATAGTTTGGATGTTTGCCGTAGAACAATTCAATATCCCACAAATCCCCTACAGGGTTCGCCATTGGCTGCTTGTCACTTGTAGTAACTCCCCGATCTTTAACAATTGTTAGCCTGTTCATATTCATACAGTATGCACCTCTTCATTCCGTAGCTTCTTATATATGATAGTATCAAATATTTCCTTCGGTTGGTATCGCAAATTAAAGCCATGGTGCTTCAACGTTAAATAGGCGAGAAGAGTTTGAGTAGGATAGCCTCTCCGGCAGAGAATTTACAGATAGATAGAGGGCCAGCCCAATTCTAACCGGCGCTACTGGAAAACGGACCTACCGTATCCTCAGAACAATTTATACGGAGTAGATGGGGAGCGTGTTATTTCAAACATATGTTTAAACCTCAAGCATCTGTGCCTCAAACAGTGCTGAATCTTGAGCGTCAACCCTAAACTTATTAAGGAGCTTCTGTTGCAATGTCCATAAATAAAAAACTTTTTTGAACTAAAATTCGCTTCACATCCTCAAAGGTCGAGTTTTACGAGCAGAGAACTCGACCTTTAAAGAAAAAAGCCCTCTAACTAAGTAGAGAGCTTGAAAAGAAATGGAATTAGGAAAGACAGCCAGTAAGTGAGCCAGCAACTAACCTTTCAGTAGTCAGTTAAAGACTAGAGAGTAAAACATTATAAAAGGCACTCCTACCTACAAATCTAATTTTAAAAATTTCTACACCTGTTAGATTTACAGTTACAGACATAATATCATCTGCAGTTTTTGTACTGACCTCTTTAATTAGAGTTTCTGTACCATTCTTATCTACATTATAGAACGAAACTTTAGCCTCCTCCTTAGCACCTAAAGTCGTGTAAGGAATAACAAACTGCGCGTTCAACTGACTATATTTTGACTTTAGCATATATGTATAAGTAGCATCGTCTGAATAAACTAAACCCGATGCTAACCGATTAAAGGGAGAAATCTTAAGATCTAATAAAGCAAACCCAATTCCAGCATCGCCAGATTTTAAGACCGAGCCATTTTGTCCATAAGGAGCAATGTCAGCAATATCAGTCTGTGCCGCTGTTGGTTCTTGTCCTACATAAATAGATGATGAGTCCGCATCCCATTTAACAGCCTTCTGGTTATTTGTAAGGGCATTAGATAAAGCGCGAAGCGGCAGGTAAGTCGTTCCATCATAAATAAACGGTTCAACTGCTTTACCAGCAGCATCTGTGGGTTTGACCAGATTCCCGTCCACAAAGAGTTTGATCCCCCCCTGCACCACACTAATAGTAGTTAATTTTCCGGAAGCAAAGGCAGTACCTATCAATGAACCAAATAAGGCAACAGTGACCGCCCCCATCGCAAACCCCTTAATCTTATCCCGATTCCATTTCAACATAGTTCCCGTCTCCTCTTGAGTTTTTATAGTATGTATAAACAAATCCAAAATAGTATTACAAACCGCAGCTTTTTAGACCAAAAAGAGAATTGATATGACCCACAGTATTAACCCCAACTTTGCAACCGAGCTGAAGGAAACCATAGAATCTGTTCGCTTGCCAGTACCCGATGCAATAATATTAAACAAAACATTCGACATAAAACTAACACCAAATGAACCTACTCCTGTTGTTATAAAAAAAAACTAGAAACTATTGAGCAACCTCCATATCTAATTCATTATTATGTAATAATTTTACTTTTTGTTGAATACTTTATCTGTTGTGCTTAGTATAGCAGATTGATAATTGACTTAAAAGGAGTAATTCCTCTTGAGTCAGCCCATCCTCAAACAAATTATCGGGAAAACTATTAAAGCAATACGTATGAAGCAAGGCCTGAGCCAAGAGGATTTGGCAGATAAATGCGATGTAGATCGATCTTATATCTCTATGATAGAGGTAGGGCGTAATGAGCCCTCGGTCACAAAGATATTTGATCTCTGTAAGGGACTTAATATACGGCCCTCTGACTTTTTCAAGATGATAGAGGGAGAATATGAGAATAATCAAAATAAAGGCTAAGACAGCAAATAAGAGCGGGACGTCAGGCATGCTAGCCTACGTGCCGCTCTTATTATAGTACTGCAACCTTTATCTTAGCTCCCTTAAATTTTCGCCACTTATAAGCCCATAGCAGACCGAACAAGACGCATTCCATCCTCAACTCCTAGAGTATACAGCCACTCCTTCTCCAGTGAACTCCGGTGGTTCAAGACCGCCTCCCAAGCTAACAGCAACTCTAGCTGCTTATCTGACAAGCCTTCCCTGAGAGCTTTCTCAACCACACCGCCTTGTATTCTTAATTGCTCGGTCACAGCCTGTTTTCCAGCTAATCGAGCTAACTCATTAAAGCGTTGTTCAAAAGCAGGTTCAAACCAGTTTGGCCAACTACGAGTCTCCATCTACTTCCCCTCCACGGCAACAAGCGTTTGTATATTACCGTGAAAATACAATATTTGTCAACAAACTTTAATTCTCCGGTTTGTATCTTGAGCAATACTGCCATATCTTATCTATTCATCAATATTACGCACTCAACATGACTAAAGTACTTAATAATGGAAAAAAATAAAATCCCTTTGATAGAATTGCTATAATTGTCTCTAGGAATCCAATTATTCTGCGTTTCCCTTCAACACCATCAACAGCCGTATTTTATATACTACTACTATATGGAATTGTTTTAATATAGCTTTCTATACTTTCCCAATCAGGTATATAGCCACCATACTCGTCCTTAATCAATTGTCCATTCCTATCTTTTTTTGCTGGTAACTTCATAGTAGAATGTATCATTCTAGCTGGTCTCCACTTTCTTCCATAACACCATTTAGATTTTTCTTTTTCAATTAATGGAATGAGAAAAAAAGCTATATATTTATTCAAAACGTGATTCTTTAAATATATTGGATTAACATCATGACTACATGTGAATTCATCTTCTTGATAAAAAGCATATCCAACACTTGCACCATTATTAACGACAGTAATACAATTACCTTTAAAAATTTTCTTATCAGGTTCTTCAAAATCCGTACTACCATCTTTTTTGTATAGTGCAATATCATCTAAACTATATAATTCAGTTATTCCGTTATTCTCTCTACTAGCACCAATAAAAGGAATGTTTCCAGGAATCTTGTGTTCTGGTTTTTTGTTATAATAACCTTTTTTAATATCAAAGAGTTCACTGTATTTGAAGTCTTTCCAATCTTTTGGATCTATTGAAAAACTTTGTTCGGCGAATGCATTGGATAAATTGGAGTAGTCCTCGATTTCGATATCTAAGAATTCTTTAGGGATACTTGTAATATCAGGTACTAAAATATCTTCCAAAGTTTTATTCGCTTGCCTTCCATAGTTATACTTATATCTATTTGCTCTAAGGCAAAGACAGTAAAAGAGCTTTATTTTGTCACTCATTGGAGCACAAGGAGTTAGGTAATATAAATCTCTACCAGAATAATAGGGTTCAAATTGTAGAAAAGCCGTCAAAACTCCGTTACCCCCAGTTGGAACTGATATCGTACCTGCTGGGATTGGTTCAAGATCAGCTATTTTCTCGACAACTGCGGATACACCATTATTTTTAGTAGTTCGACTTACAAATTTAACTGCATTTTTATCTTCAGGTGAACATAAATTTAAGGCGTTTAATTCTAAATTAAGTCCATATTTCACAATAAATAACTCACCTAATCTCTTATGACTCATCTTCGTCCACTACCTCTACTGTTATGCCAACCTTTTTAAATGTGGCATAACGTTTTAAAATATTCTCAAAGTCCTTTGCATTTAAAGTTGAATAATCTGTTTCCATATATGCTTCTGCACACCACTCGTCATCATATTCCACATGCTGTTTAACTGAAAAACCTACAATTTCTTCAGAATTAATATATGCATCCTTAAACCTTTTTCTTACTTCTTTCCATCTGTCAAAAACATCAATTCTCCCCTTGTTTTTCCGCTTAACAAATCCATCATCTTTTAAATAACCAAACCAAGATTTATAACTGGAGTTAGATTTAAAAGCATCAAATACCATTATACAAGTTATTACTCCGACTGGATAAAAAACCTCATCAGGCATTGAAATAACTGCTTTTAATGTATAATTATTAAGCAATCTTTTTTTTACAGCCTTTAGTTCTTTCTCATCCTGTACTGCGCAGCTCATTTGAACAATAGCAACTACTCTTCCGTTTTGAGGTGCAACAACTTCCAATGCCTTTTCAACAAATCTCATTTGATCAGCAGGTCCCAAATCATATGGCGGGTTTAAAAAGGATACCGTTGGTTTTTTTTCTCTAATTGTTTTGACTTTACTGTCATCAAAACAATCACCACAATCGATATTCGATTTCCCGTCACCTCGTAGCATCATGTTTGAACATGCAAAAGTAAACATTTCGGATCTCAATTCAATTCCTATTAATTGATTTTTTTTAATGTTATCTTTCGTTATAGAGTCATTTCCAGCTAATGAAAGCATTCGTTTCATTGCTGCTATTAAAAATCCCCCTGTACCACAACAAGGGTCGTAAACTATATCATTAACTTTTAAATCTGCTAGATCACAAAACAAATCGGTTATGTGAGAAGGAGTAAGGACTAGCCCTTGCTTCTGTTTGCTAGCAGCATAACGGATAAATTCCGTGTAAAATCGTCCTAAAATATCATATCCACTATCCTCATAACTTAATAAAGGATATACTTGGGTTTCCAAATATTTAATTGTCTCTTTAAAAAATTCTACGGAAAGAATACTTTTCTTCTTTTGTTTGAGTGTCTTTTGTCTTACTAATGGTTCATTGTATATACCTCGGTACACACCTAACATATCCTCAATTCTTCTAACTTTTGCTTTTTTCAATACTTTCTCTACAGCAGTTATCAATAGATCAGCAATGTCCTGAGAAGATTCTGAAATAGGATACGAAGCTTTAAATACATCATTTTGAAGTGCTAGTAATATCGCACTTACAAGTGTATTTCTCATTCCTTCGGATATTGAACAAGCTTGAAAATCAACATTTAATTTCACAGCTTTTTCAATAATGTTTATATCCTTTAAGTTATATGCAAACTGTTCGTTCTTAAAGGTTTTTACATAATCAAATATACTTAATAATTTGTTATCTTTAAATTCCGTTATTACCTTACTATTTTTATGTTGAATAAATTGAGTTATTTGCAGGCCTGTTTCATTATCTCCACTAACAGCAATGGAAATGACGTTGAATTCTTTTGATAAAAAATTAGAATAATGTATTGCTCCATCAACAGCGTAATTCTTAGGAATATTGCGATCTTTACTTTCATGTTTTATTGTTTCGTACTTACACTCGATTATGATTACATATTCCATGCTTTGTGAAGGGAAAGTAATTATAAATTCGGGCATCCCTGCATTTCCAGTTAAACTTTTAGAAGCTGTGGCTAAGCATTCAGCTACCCTAATGTTACTTGATTTTTGTTCTTCAAACTTTATAGAAGTAAAAAGTGGATCATTTTTAAAATGATCTCTAACAATATCTTCGGTTATTCTTTCATTAGCCAATTAGTCCAGCTCCTATGGGGATAAAGTTTATACAAAGAATGATATTTTATTGATAGGTGAATAAGAACGTACATACCTATTTCAATTATATAGTTTCCGATAACATTTGTAACTTCATAAATAAAATAATCATTTATGGTTAAACCAAACAGATATAATATTTTTATGATAATGTCATGATTTTACTCAACTATCCTGTCTCAATGTTCAATGAGCGAAATGAACATTATAAGTTTAGCAGAGCAAAATAAGAGCTGCTTCCTAAGCCAACCCTAATCATAATGAGTACAAAAAACGGAGCTGCTCTTTACCCGCTCCGTTGCTGTATACACTAATACACCTCAGCTATTAGATTTTCTAACCAACAGTGAGCAAATCTCCACATGAGTGGAGTGCGTGATACCAGATAGATCCCATTTGTGTAGACATCCTGTCTACTCAGATGAACAAGAATAAAATCTCAATAATCTCATGTCTACATTTGGTCTACAATTCAGCCTACAGAC
Organism: Paenibacillus sp. FSL R7-269; assembly: GCF_000517865.1. Taxonomy (NCBI): domain Bacteria; kingdom Bacillati; phylum Bacillota; class Bacilli; order Caryophanales; family Paenibacillaceae; genus Paenibacillus; species Paenibacillus sp. FSL R7-269. Next base: position 46,177 of record NZ_ASPS01000001.1, on the reverse strand, counting down.
AGCAAAAAACCCGCTAAATTAGCGGGTTTACACGATGGAGCCGAGGGGAGTCGAACCCCTGTCCGAAGATAACGGCACATAAGCTTCTACGAGTGTAGTTACAGTTTTGATGTCACCCTAGAAGCCCCCCGTAACCGGGTCCCCTTCGGGTCAGCCTGATTATCTTCTTCAGCTCACCCCAGGCGGAGATGAGACAGCGTATTCCACTATTTGTTAGCCCCTAGCCCTGTCACATGGACGATGCAGAGTAGAAGCACGCACACAGTTTCTTAGGCTGCGAAAGCGTAGTTGTTTTGTTGTTTGCCGTTTAATAGGCTTTAGCGTTGATGAAGCGGACGCGTCCCCACTACTCGCTACTCATGCTCGAACTATCCCCGTCGAATCCAAGAACGGCCCCTCATTAGAAAGGGCGCTTCGGATTAACGGATCAATCACAAGCACAAATGCTGATCCGGTACACAGCGATCTGACTTAAGATGGCTGTTCAGAAGCAAAAAATCTACTTACCTAGTATAGCACATTTATCAACACTTTAACACGCGGGTTAAAGGAATTGAAGGTTGAATCTGGAACCACTTCGCGCAGGTGCAGCAGTCCGTCTATCTGGCTACCTTCTGTTTGTCGCGCAGCACGCGCTGGATATCACGCTGTGCGTCACGCTTCGCGGCGGAATCCCGTTTGTCGTATTCTTTCTTACCTTTACCCAGACCAATCAGCAGCTTGGCATAGCCATTACGCACATATATCTTAAGCGGCACAATGGTGAAGCCATCCCGTTTGGACGAGCCCAGCAGCTTGTGTATCTGCTCCTTATGCATAAGCAGCTTACGTGTACGCGTAGGGTCGGTAGGATTGGCGCGGTTGCCCTGTTCAAAAGGACTGATATGCATGTTGTGGATATGAATCTCGCCATTGCGGATCGTAGCGAACGCATCCCCTATGTTGGCGCGGCCATTACGCAGCGATTTGATCTCTGTTCCTGTAAGAACCAAACCAGCTTCGTAGGTGTCCTCAATAAAATAGTCATGGGAAGCTTTTTTGTTCTGGGCGAGCACTTTCCCGTCTGCTTTTTTACCCATGAGCGTCACTCCTTGAATCGAATTCCCGGCAATCCTTCACGGACACCAGGTCTATATTGTATCAAAAGCGGAGCTGCCAGCGCAAGGAAGGATCGCTCTATGCTGCGGTTGTATGAAGCCAAATTCTTATTAAAAAGCACTGTTCCCCTAAAGGAACAGTGCCTCATATCGTTCAGCCTACGCCTTAGGTTTCTTCTTACGCTTACGGCGCCCGCTCTTCTCGCCAGTGTCAGCACCTGCCTGGCCTGCGGACTCCCCGTTGCCTGGCGTCACGGAGGGGCTAATGAACACGCCGCCTTTCTTCTTGCGGCGGCCCTTGCCCTCCGGCGCTGCACCGCGCCCTTCGGCCCCGAGGTCCTCGCGGCTGCGGAACCGTGTGCCCGCGTCTACGCCGCGCAGCTCACCGCCCGCCTGCTCAGACCCGCCACCGCTCGGCGCGCCGTAGCCGCCCTTGCCCGAGCCAAAGCCGAACGCGATGCCGCGTCCCCCGGCACCGCCACCGGCCTCCGCGCCGCGGCCTCTACCGCCCTCGCGCGGAGCGCCAGACCCGCCGGCTTCGCCCCGGCGGTCCGCCTTCGCCCCGCCTGCTGCGCCTGCGGCGGCAAGACCGCGCCGTGCTGCCGCTTCCGGCCCGCGGCCACGCTTGCGGCCGCTGCCTGCTGCGCCGGCGATGTCCCACGCCGCCGCTCCATCCGGGCGTGGCTCGGCTACAGCGCCGCCGAAGCCATCGGCCGCACCGCCCTTGCCCTTACCGGCAGCGCCGAAGCTGCCCCCTGAACCCGCGCCGCCCTTCTTCTTGCCGGCGCCGTTCTTGCCTCCGGCAGCAGCACTGCCGGGCTTGCCTTTACCGCCACGCCCCTTGCCGCCTCCAGCCTTACCGGCGAACGGCTTGCTGATGCCTCCAGCGTCCGGACGGCCGCCTTTGCCGCCCCGTCCACCGTAGCTCCGGTGATCTCCCGCCGCGCGCGGCTTCATATCAACCAGCTCGAAGTCAATGGTGTGGTCATCCATATTGACCTTGGCCACGCGGATCTTCACTTCATCGCCGATGCGGAAGACCTTGGAGGTACGCTCGCCGATCAGCGCCATATGAGCTTCATCGAAGTGGTAGTAATCATCCGTCAGCGCACTGAGGCGAATGAGACCTTCGACCGTATTATCCAGCTCAATGAACATCCCGAAGCTGGTCACGCTGCTGATCATGGCTTCGAATTCCTCGCCGACCTTGTCCTGCATGAACTCCGCTTTCTTCAGCTGCTCGGTATCTCGCTCGGCTTCAACAGCTACACGCTCACGCTCCGAGGACTGCTGGGCAATATCCGGCATCCGGGAGGCCAGGTATTCGTGGCGCTTCTCGCTCAGCGCTCCTCCATTCTCAAGGACCTCACGCATAACGCGGTGAATGACCAGATCGGGATAACGGCGGATCGGTGAGGTGAAGTGGGAATAGAACTCCGCTGCCAGCCCGAAGTGCCCGGTACTCTCGGCATCATACTTCGCCTGCTTCATGGAGCGCAGCATCATCGTGCTGATCACCGTCTGCTCCTTCGTTCCCTGAATCTGCTCCAGCAGATCCTGGAGCGCACGCGGGTGAACCGAATTCCCACGGCCCTTCACGTGGTAACCGAAGTTAGCCGCAAAAGCCATGAAGTTCTGCAGCTTCTCCGGGTCCGGGTCTTCATGAATCCGGTACAGGAACGGAACCTTCAGCCAGTGGAAATGTTCTGCCACCGTCTCATTAGCGACCAGCATGAACTCTTCAATAATCTGCTCTGCCACAGAGCGTTCACGTTTTACAATATCGATAGCCTTACCGGCCTCATCTACAATAATTTTGCTCTCTTCAAAATCGAAATCCACCGCCCCGCGCCGCATCCGGGCATCGCGCAGCTTCATCGCCAGCACCTTCATCAGCCGGAAATCCCCGATTAGCGGAGCATAACGCTCCAGCAGCTCAGGATCTTCATCCTCGACAATCTTCCGTACGTCAGAGTAGGTCATTCTCTCCTTCGTGCGGATGACACTGGTGAAGACATCGTGCTTCACGACCTTCATCTGCTCGTCAAATTCCATTTCACAGGACATCGTCAGACGGTCAACCTGCGGATTCAAGCTGCAGATACCGTTCGACAGCCGGTGCGGAAGCATCGGAATGACACGGTCCACCAGGTACACACTACAACCGCGGTCATAGGCTTCCTTGTCTAGCTCAGAGCCTTCACGCACATAATAGCCTACGTCAGCAATATGAACGCCCAGCTTATAATGACCATTCTCCAGACGCTCTACGTTGACCGCATCATCCAGATCCTTGGCATCCGCGCCGTCAATCGTTACGATATTGAGCCCGCGCAGATCACGCCGCCCCTGCTCGATAATCTCTTCATCTGTGATCGAATCCGGCGCCTGCTCTGCTTCCGTCATCACCTCAGCCGGAAAAGCCTCCGGAAGCTGATGCTTACGGATCACCGACAGAATATCCACGCCCGGATCATCCTTATGGCCAAGGATCTCAATGATCTCGCCCTCAGCCGCAGCACGGCCCTCCGGATAGTTTACAATGCGGACAACCACCTTTTCCCCGTCAACCGCACCCTTGAAAGACTCCCTGGGGATGAAAATATCCCGGTTAATCCGCTTATCGTCAGGCAGCACGAAGCCATAGGTCTCCAGGCTCTGGAAGACACCCACCGTCTGCGACACGCCTCTGATCAGAATCCGTTCCACTTCGCCTTCCATGCGCCCGCCGGACGGGCTCTTCGAGGTAATACGGATCAAGACGATATCGCCGTTCATTGCACCCTTCAGATCGTTCGCGTGGATATACACATCCGGGTGCTCCCGGTTATCGGGAATCAGAAAAGCAAAGCCCTTCGCATGTACCTGCAGCCGTCCGCGCAGCAAATCCATCCGCTCAGGCACACCATAGCGGCTGCTCCGGGTCAAAATGATCCGGCCGTCCTTTTCCAGGTCAATTAATAGAGCCTCAAAGGCTTTGAAATCGGCACTATCCTCCACGGCGAAATGGCTCACCAGTTCTTCATAAGTTAGTGGTTTATAAGCGGTCTCCCGCATGAAATCAAGTAAGATTTCCTGTGTTATCATGTTCGTCACCTCAGCCTCCTGCTGCATTCCTATGCATCGGCATACTGTATGCCTTGTCCTATTGCACAGTAATCATTTCAAGTAAAATTTACCTTTATATACTTCATACCCTAGTATACACGAAATCAATCCCGGGCATCCCTGTTATGATGTTCACAATTTTATATCTCCATACAAAAAAGCCCCCGTCTATTCCATTAAGAACAGAGCGAAGGCTTACTATAGACCCGTTATTCAACAACAATGGCAACAACAATTGACATGATGAAGAATCCAGCTGCCAGACCAACTGTTACACGCTGCAGCACAAGCTCCATACCGCGTGCCTTTGTTTTACCGAAGAGATGCTCGGCACCGCCGGAGATGGCACCGGAAAGACCTGCACTTTTCCCTTTTTGCAGAAGAACGACCGCAATCAGACCTACGGCAAAAATCAGAAGCACCACTTTCAAAAAGATATCCATTCACTTCCACCTCCTACGTCCAAGCATCACTATCTATGCTAAATTAGAATTTCCGTTTCATAAACAGCATTTTTATTTTATCATAGCCACAGAATGAATACAACCTTCCAGACGGCATTCACGCCCTATCTCACTATGAAAATCTCATTATTGCCATCTATCGCAGGTAGAAGCAACAAAAAAGCCTGCCGGAAACCGGCAGGCTCATTGATTCAAAAGAAATTATCTTTTGAGGTTGTAGAAGGATTTCAGGCCATTGTATTGAGCCAATTCACCCAGCTCGTCTTCGATGCGAAGCAGTTGGTTGTATTTAGCCACACGGTCTGTACGGGAAGGAGCACCAGTCTTGATCTGGCCAGCGTTGGTTGCTACAGCGATGTCAGCGATAGTGCTGTCTTCGGACTCACCGGAACGGTGGGAGATTACAGCTGTGTAACCGGCACGTTTCGCCATTTCAATCGCATCGAAGGTTTCAGTCAGTGTACCAATCTGGTTAACCTTAACCAGGATGGAGTTACCGATACCTTTTTCGATACCTGTTGCCAGACGCTCAGTGTTCGTAACGAACAGGTCGTCACCAACCAGCTGGACTTTATCGCCCAATTTTTCAGTAAGCAATTTCCAGCCATCCCAGTCATCTTCGGACATACCGTCTTCGATTGTGATGATTGGGTACTTCTCAACCCATGAAGCAAGCAGGTCAACATACTCAGCGGAAGTGTAAGATTTACCTTCGCCTGCAAGTGTGTATTTACCATCTTTGTAGAACTCAGTGGAAGCTACGTCCATACCGAGGAATACGTCAACGCCTGGCTTGTAACCGGCTTTTTCGATAGCTTCGATGATTGTAGTGATCGCTTCTTCATTGGAACCCAGGTTCGGTGCGAAACCGCCTTCGTCGCCAACAGCTGTGTTCAGGCCTTTGGATTGCAGTACGGATTTCAGGTTGTGGAAGATTTCCGCACCTGTACGCAGAGCTTCCTTGAAGCTTGAAGCCCCTACTGGAAGAACCATGAACTCTTGAACGTCGATGTTGTTATCGGCATGCTCACCACCGTTGATGATGTTCATCATTGGTACTGGAAGAGTCTTGGCGTTGAATCCGCCCAGGTATACATACAAAGGAATGTCCAGAGCAGTTGCAGCAGCGCGTGCTACGGCCATGGATACAGCCAGGATTGCGTTAGCGCCCAGCTTACCTTTGTTGTGAGTTCCGTCCAAAGTGATCATCAGCTTGTCGATGCCCACTTGGTCAAGAGCGTCCATCCCGATTACTTCTGGAGCGATAATTTCGTTTACGTTCTCAACAGCTTTCAGAACGCCTTTACCCATGTAACGGGATTTGTCGCCGTCACGAAGCTCTACAGCTTCATGAGCACCAGTGGAAGCGCCGGAAGGAACGATAGCGCGGCCTTTTGCACCGGACTCCAGATATACGTCAACCTCTACAGTAGGGTTACCACGGGAGTCAAGGACTTCGCGTGCATACACATCAGAAATAATAGTCATGTAAGTTTAATCTCCTTTTATACAATGGTTTTGGGTTTACAAAAACAGATGTCTTGCTTATTTGCGGCTGGCAATCATGGATTGTCCGGTCATTTCCGCAGGCTGCGGAAGTCCCATCAGATCCAGGATCGTCGGTGCCACATCTGCGAGAATACCAGCTTCACGCAGAACTACATCTTCAGTGGTAACGATGAATGGAACCGGGTTGGTGGTATGGGCTGTGAACGGACGTCCGTTCTCATCGAATACCATATCCGCATTCCCGTGGTCGGCAATGATAATAGCAACGCCGCCCTTGGCAACCACAGCATCCACAACTTTGCCTACGCACTCGTCCGTAACTTCAACTGCCTTAATCGTAGGCTCCAGCATGCCGGAGTGTCCTACCATATCAGGGTTAGCAAAGTTCAGGATAATGGCATCTTGTCTATCCGCTTCGATCTCCGCTACGCAGGCCGCCGCCACTTCGTATGCGCTCATCTCAGGCTGCAGATCATAGGTTGCCACTTTGGGCGAGTTGATCAGGATGCGGGTCTCACCAGGAAGCTCCTCGTCGCGTCCGCCGCTGAAGAAGAAGGTCACATGCGGATACTTCTCTGTCTCCGCAATACGCAGCTGCTTCTTGTTCTGCTGAACCAGCACTTCACCGAGCGTGTTGTCCAGGTTCTTCGGGGAGTACGCCACGAAGCCTTGAACGGTCTCACTGAAGGTAGTCAGGCATACGAAGTGCAGGCCTTGCGGGAACTTAGGACCACGGTCGAAGCCGCGGAAATCCGAGTTTGTGAACACTTGTGACAGCTGGATCGCACGGTCAGGACGGAAGTTAAGGAAAATGACAGAATCGCCGCTCTCCACTGTCGCTACCGGGTTGTTCTGGCTGTCCACAACTACACTTGGCTCCACGAATTCATCGAACACAGAATTCTGGTAGGATGCAGTGATGGCCTGAAGGGCATCGGTATATTTAGGGCCTTCGCCATATACCATTGCACGGTAAGCCTTCTCTACACGGTCCCAGCGTTTGTCACGGTCCATCGCGAAATAGCGTCCGGATACCGTAGCAATCGTTCCTACGCCAACCTCTTCAATCTTGGCGACCAGATCCTGAATGAACTTCTGTCCACTGTCGGGAGGTACGTCACGGCCATCCATGAAGGCATGAATATAGACTTCATGCAGATCTTCTTTTTTGGCCAGATCGAGCATGGCGAACAGGTGATTGATGTGGCTGTGTACGCCGCCATCGGATACCAGGGCATAGAGGTGAAGCTTTTTGCCGGTTGATTTAGCGCTTCTTACAGCAGCCACCAGCGTTTCGTTCTCAAAGAATTCTCCGTCGCGTATCGACTTGTCGATACGGGTCAGGTCCTGGTATACAATCCGGCCGGCACCAATGTTAAGGTGTCCTACTTCAGAGTTACCCATTTGGCCTTCCGGCAGACCTACAGCTTCGCCGCAAGCGGTAAGCGTAGTATTCGGATATTGCTTCAGGTAACGGTCGTAGTTCGGCTTGTTGGCTTGGGCAACAGCGTTGCCTTCATCCGTGTTCCGCAGTCCGAAGCCGTCCATGATAATCAGTGCTACAGGTCTTGGAGCTGACATTCTTACTTCGCCCCCTCAACGAGTGAAACGAAGGAAGCAGGCTGCAGGCTGGCACCGCCGACAAGAGCGCCGTCGATGTCGCTTTGACTCATGTACTCCGTTACATTCTCAGGCTTCACGCTGCCGCCGTATTGGATACGTACTGCTTCAGCGGTTGCTTCATCGTACAGACCTTTAACAAGGGTACGGATATAAGCAATAACTTCATTGGCGTCCTGGGAAGTGGAGGATTTACCTGTACCAATCGCCCAGATTGGCTCGTAAGCGATAACTACGCTTGCTGCCTGCTCTGCGCTAAGACCGGCAAATGCCGCTTCAGTCTGAACCTTACATACGTCCTTAGTCTGATCAGCTTCACGCTCTTCAAGCTTTTCGCCTACGCAGACAATTGGAGTAATGCCGTGACGGAATGCCGCATGCATTTTTTTGTTGACGATTTCGTCCGTCTCACCGAAATAAGCACGGCGTTCGGAGTGACCGATAATAACATACTCTACACCAAGATCCTTCAGCATTACGCCGCTGATCTCACCTGTATAAGCGCCGTTATCTTCAAAGTGCAGGTTCTGTGCACCAATCTTGATGGTGGTGCCTTGTACCGCTGCAACCAGTGCTGGCAGGTTAGTGAATGGCGCGCAGATAACAGTCTCTACACCTGCCACTTCTGCCTGGCCTTTAATTTCAGCGATGAAGCCTTCAGCTTCCGGAACGGTTTTGAACATTTTCCAGTTGCCTGCAATAATAGGTGTTCTACTCATAGTGATGTATTGCCTCCCTCTTCGGTATTACTTGTCGTTCAGTGCTTCTACACCTGGAAGAGCCTTGCCTTCCATGAACTCGAGCGATGCGCCGCCGCCAGTGGAGATGTGATCCATCTGGTCTGCGAGGTGGAATTTCTCAGCAGCTGCTGCGGAATCTCCGCCGCCGATAACTGTGTAGCCTTCAGTAGTTGCACAAGCCTGAGCTACGGCAATAGTACCTTCAGCAAATTTATCGATTTCAAATACGCCCATAGGTCCATTCCATACAACCAGCTTGGAGTTTTTGATAATATCGGCATAGATTTCACGAGTCTTAGGACCGATGTCCAGACCTTCCCAGTCTGCAGGAATCTCGGTTACATCTACAATCTTGGTGTTGGCATCTGCACCGAACTTGTCAGCGACTACAACGTCAACCGGAAGCACGAAGTTCTTGCCCAGCTTCTTGGCCTTCTCAATGAATCCAAGTGCTGCATCAATCTTGTCGTTGTCTACCAGGGATTTACCGATTTCGAAACCTTGAGCCTTGGTGAACGTGTAAGAGAGGCCGCCGCCAATCAGTACATTGTCAGCCAGATTCAGCAGGTTGTCGATAACGTCAATCTTGTCTTTAACCTTGGAACCGCCGATGATGGCAGTGAAAGGACGTTCCGGGTTAGAAAGAGCCTTGCCGAGGACGGACAATTCCTTCTCCATCAGAAGACCGGATACTGCAGGCAGGAAGTGAGCGATTCCTTCTGTCGAAGCATGGGCACGGTGAGCTGCGCCGAATGCGTCATTGACGAACAGGTCAGCCAGTTCAGCGAACTGCTTAGCCAGTTCAGGATCATTCTTCTCTTCGCCTTTGTAGAAACGGACATTCTCAAGCACAAGCACATCGCCATCGTTCAGTTCAGCAATTTTCGCTTTTACCGCTTCGCCGATGGCCTCATCAGCCTTGGCTACCGGTTTGCCGAGCAATTCAGACAAACGGACTGCAGCGGAAGTCAACCGCATGGAATCGACGAATTCGCCTTTAGGACGGCCCATATGGCTGGCCAGAATGACCTTTGCACCGTTCTCAATCAGGTATTTAATTGTTGGAAGGGTTTCGCGGATACGGGTATCATCAGTGATCTTGCCGTCTTCCACTGGCACATTGAAATCTACACGCACGAATACGCGTTTGCCTTTTACTTCTACATCACGGACACTTTTTTTGTTCATGATTAACATTTCCTCCACACCCAAAATTGGTTCCTTCACAAAGCCATTTCACACGAATCCAGTTCATCAAGTTGAAACGACCTTTACCGTCCTCTTTAGGACGGTACCGTTTCAGCGAGAAATAGAAGGATACTTTATAGCGACCAGCCTATAAAGTCTTATATTTTTAGAAAGAGCGGAAACAGACTTTCCTTGTTTCCGCTCTATTGTACTGCTTATATGAAATCGGTCTTATTTAGCAAGCTTAGCGAATTTCTCCAAAGTACGAACCAGCTGTGCAGTATAGGACATTTCATTGTCATACCAAGCAACAGTTTTAACCAGCTGTTTGTCGCCAACAGTCAGTACTTTAGTCTGAGTTGCATCGAACAGGGAACCGAAAGTCATACCCTTGATGTCGGAAGATACGATTTCATCTTCAGTGTAGCCATAAGTTTCTGGGTCAGAAGCTTCTTTCATGGCTGCATTGATTTCTTCAACGGTTACGCTCTTGTCCAGAACAGTAACCAGCTCAGTCAGGGAACCTGTAGCTACAGGCACACGTTGTGCTGCACCGTCAAGTTTGCCCTTCAGTTCTGGAATAACCAGGCCGATGGCTTTAGCAGCACCGGTAGTGTTAGGGATGATGTTCTCAGCAGCAGCGCGGGCGCGTCTGAAGTCGCCTTTTGCGTGTGGAGCATCAAGAGTATTCTGGTCACCTGTGTAAGCGTGGATAGTAGTCATCAGACCTTCGATGATACCGAACTTGTCGTTCAGGACTTTGGCCATAGGAGCCAGGCAGTTCGTTGTGCAAGATGCACCGGAGATTACTGTTTCGGAACCGTCAAGGATGTCATCGTTAACGTTGTACACAACAGTTTTCATGTCGCCTGTAGCAGGAGCGGAAATAACTACTTTCTTAGCTCCGCCTTTCAGGTGCTTCTCAGCGGCTTCTTTAGTTGTGAAGAAACCAGTACATTCCAGAACGATATCAACGCCAAGCTCTCCCCAAGGAAGTTCTTCAGGGTTGCGGTTCGCCAGAACCTTAACATCTTTACCGTTAACTTTGAAGAAGCCGTCATGCACTTCAACATCGCCTTGGAATTTACCTTGAGTTGTATCATATTTAAGCAAATGAGCAAGCATCTTAGCGTCAGTCAAGTCATTGATTGCTACCACTTCGATACCTTCTACATTTTGAATACGGCGGAATGCAAGGCGTCCAATACGTCCAAAACCGTTAATACCAACTTTTACACTCATTGAATAGTTCCTCCTAGAGTTCGTTTTATTTATTCAAGACAGGCCGTGAGGCTCGTCAAGACAACAATGTTAAGTATAATGCATAAACCCTTTGCGCGCGCCCCATTTAATGGAATCTATAGGACCTTTTGTAGCTGTGTGTCGATTTCCTTGCCAATTTCGACAGCCGCCGCCTCGTCGATGACGAGAATATCCTCTTGCCCGAACCGCAGCATCGCATGAATAGCCTTCGCCTTGCGTTTGCCTCCGGCAATGCCGATAACGACTTCGGTTCGGATAATGTCTTCCAGGCGCAGCCCCATGGTCAGCATAGTGTGAACCACTTCGCCGTCCTCATTGAAATAGTATCCGAAGGACTCGGCTACAGCACCCTCGCCCTGAATCTCTGAGATTGTCCCGGAGTCCAGCTTGCGGCGGTGGGTCATTTCAATGGCATCACCTATTCCATGTACAATAATACGCGATCTGCGGATAATTTGTACAATCTCTCCAATATTAGAGTCCTGCGCAAGCGACTGATAGGCGTCTCCGCTAAGCAGATCGGGCACATGCAGCAGACGGTAATTGGCGCCAATCCGTTTGGCCATGGTTGAAGCTATGGTGTTGGCCTGTATCTCCATGCTCTCTCCCAGTCCTCCGCGCGCCGGAACAACCCAGGCGTTCTTATAGGAAAGGGATAGCGGCGGGGTCAGCTGATCGGCCATCTCGGCCAGGGTTGATCCGCCTGTGACGGCAATCGTGTCGTCACTGCGCAGTACGCTGAGCAGTGCCTTGGAGCCTGCGCGCCCCAGTTCACGCTTGGTGAAGGGCGATGTCTCACAATCGCCAGGCACCACAATGACTTTGGTGAGACCGTACGTAGTACGAATTTTCTCTTCCAGATCATCCAGGCCGAATAGGCTCTTGGCGATCGGCTCCAGCAGGTCAAGCAGTCCGCGACCGGCATCGCTAATGCGCATACCGACGCTCTCGATCTCAATGAGCCCCTGCGATTTCAGAAGATCCGTCTCGGCGCGCAGCACCCGCTCAGTCATATCAAGCGATGCGGCTAACGTCCTGCGCCCAATAATATCTGACAGCATGATCTGATGTAGAATCGTATACCGTCTCTTAAGGGTTTCCATGAGATCAGGCAGAAGCTGCTTTTGGATTTCCAATAAATTACGCATGCTTTCACTCCTGCAACTTCGTCTTTCTCTTATCCCTTGTTCGTGGTCTCAAAATGTCCCGGGTTAACTTTTTAAGTCCCACCCATATTCTACCCAAAACTGACGCCGAGTGCAAGTGTTCCGAGACTATAATTCTCAGCCCGCTTTCATCTTATACATGGGCTTGTCCGGCGCACAGCAGGCAGGAGGCGTATCTCCGGCTCTCTTAATGAAAACGGACAAAACTATTTTTAAGCAGCATGCTTAATACACATTGCTTTTATCCGAGATGTGTATTATAATAATTTCTGTTGCGCCCGTGGTCCAATGGATATGACGTAGGCCTCCGAAGCCTGAGATCCAAGTTCGATTCTTGGCGGGCGCGCCATTATTTTCAAGCTTGTACATAATTTAGTGCCGGATATATTATTTTTAACCAATGAGCCGCTTGAGGGCTCTTTTTTTTGAAAGTAAGTTTGACTTTCTTTGACTTTTTGTTTGAATTTGTTTATCATGTGGTTATTACGGTAACAGTAAACAATGAACACATTCGAAGCACCAATTTCAAGGAGGTTTTCCACGTGAGTTATATTCCTATGGTAGTAGAACAGAGCAACCGCGGTGAGCGCGCTTATGACATCTATTCCCGCCTGCTGAAGGACCGCATCATTTTCCTTGGAACGGAGGTTAATGACGTGGTAGCCAATTCCATCATCGCACAAATGCTCTTCCTGGCTGCCGAGGACCCGGATAAGGATATTCACCTGTATGTGAACAGCCCAGGCGGTTCCATCACAGCGGGTATGGCAATCTTTGATACAATGCAATACATTAAGCCGGATGTATCTACCATCTGTGTAGGTATGGCCGCTTCTATGGGAGCATTCCTGCTGAACGCCGGTGCCAAGGGCAAGCGTTTCGCCCTGCCGAACAGCGAGATCATGATTCACCAGCCGCTAGGCGGTGCCCAGGGCCAGGCTTCGGATATCGAGATCCGCGCCCGCCGCATCATCAAGCTGCGTGAGAAGCTGAACCGCATCCTGTCCGAGCGTACAGGCCAGCCGCTGGAGAAGATCGAGAAGGATACCGACCGCGATTACTTCATGAGTGCTGCAGACGCTGCCGAATATGGTATCGTGGACAAGGTAATTGAGAAGACTTTGCCGACAGGCGTATAAGTAATCTATCCCAATGAATACACCAAGAGGCTGTAACAGACCGGTCCGGTCATGTTACAGCCTCTTTCTTCATGCCTACCTTAAGCCCCCGTACCCCAGGGCATCCAGCTTGCCTGCGATTACGCGGTAGCCTCTGCCGTTCGGGTGGATATGGTCCAGGAACAGCAGCCCCCGCTCATTACCGGCAAATTCATGATATATCGAAGCAAAACCTACATTATTACTGCTATAGCCTGCGGCATAGCGGTTGAACTCCCGCACCCACTCTGTTGCTTCATCCACCTGGGGATATGGGTTATAGAGGCCTACCAATCGGATGATATAGGGGCTACGCGTACCAGCCTTGAGCTGTGTAAGGGTGCCCATGATGTCGCTGTAATTGTGCTTGCAATCCCGGAGCGCCTGCTGAAGCAAGCCCTGGAATTCACCGGGCCTGGGCCCCGCTGCCCGGGCTGCCTTAATCAAGTCATTGCCGCCAATGGACATCGTAATGATCTGCGCATCCTTCACTGCTGCCCGGTAGACATTAGAGGTCCTCAGCCGTTGCTTCAGCCCCCCGGTGGTCAGACCGTTGACGCCAAGATTCGCCGGCGCCACTGGCGTGCCCAGCCTCCCTTCTGCCATCCGACGATAGATGGGGACAAACCCGTTCCCGGGCAGCGCCCCGAAGCCGGTTGTGAGTGAATCTCCGATAGCCGTATACGCATAGACCATAACCTTACCTCCCCGTTATAAGCTGCTTGCCTTCTATAGCTTATGACTATCCGGGTAAAGTGGTAACGGCAGGGCAGGCTGATTAGGCACTGCACATGGAGAATGCCCCTGCGTCTCCCGGAGGAGACACAAGAGCATTCTTATGAAGATCTATTATTTCAGCGCTGTGAACGGACTGCTACCGTCAGGCAGAAGTTCCTTGAAGCTGAAGTCGAATTCCGGGAAGCCTGCAGCATAGACGGTATATTCATACAACTGGAAGAAGAGCACCGCTTTTCCATCTTTTAAATAGAAATACTTCTCGGTATTCAGGCCGGTGAACCCGCCCAGATAGCCTCCATGAGCCTTGAGCTCAGTAGTCAACTTGCTGTTAAGCTGCTTCTTGTAATTGGGGTTGGCCCCGAACAGGTCGCCCAGCAGCAGGCGTTTGCCGTCTTTGAGCGAGAAGGTGAAGGCATTGCGGTACGTCATCCCGTGAGCACCGCCGGTATATTCGTACTGATTAGTCACCAGACTAAGTACGCCATCCTGATTGTAGGTGACTACATAGCCGCCTTCAAATTCATACGGCTGTTCATCCTTCTGGCGCTTGGAAATTACATCCTCAGATTCGGCTGCGAATTTCAGAACGGTCTGCTTAATCGTATCATTGATTGCCTTCTCAGCCTCTGCACTTGCCAGACCGCTGACCTGCGGATAATCCAGCCGGACAGGCGCATCCTTATGATCCTTCACATAGCTCACAGTCTTGATAGTTATCGCATTCTGCGTTCTTTTCGTCAGATTCAGCTGTCCTGCTGCCGCGTTCCAGTCCACCTTATAGCCCAGGTAATCGTTAATGAGCTGAGACGGGACGTACAGCCGGTTGTTCTGTTGTTTGACGTCATATTCATTGATGTAATAATTGTTCACCTTAATAGCGATTCCATATTCTGAAAGTACCAGCTTCGTTTGCGCAGCACCGGTACCGATCGTGTAGGTCTTCCCTGCTTTATCATAAGATAGCGGCATCCCCAGCGCATCGCGCAGGAAGGTTACCGGCACCCATACCTTTCCTTCCTGGAGCAGGCCCGTTAGGGCTGTGCTTTTACCGTTTACCTTGAGCACTACAGAGGAGGATTTGGCTTTGGCCTGAACGGTTGCCGGAGCGGCCTCCGTAATATCTGCATTGAGGATTCCTGTTCCGCCCAGCAGAATTCCTGCTGCGAGCATTCCTGCACCCCATCTGCGGATGTATTTCTTAGAGTTCGTACTCATTGTTATTTCCCCTTCCACCTAGTGGTATGATTAGTCATGATGTGTGTTCCTCAGTATCACTGTTCCTATTATAGTTAAAGAATACGCGGGGATTGTTACAATCCGCTTTACAGTTTCTTAAGGTTTGCCATGATTATCTAAAGATCCTGTTACCTCAATTTAAACAAATTGAGAGCTTTCGATAGCGCATATGTGCATATATATACATTCATATAATTATATAAAAGCGCCTGCCCCGCTATAACAGCAGAGCAAGCGCCTCTTGCGAAACGTTTATTTCAGTTCATATGTTACATTCAATTGGGTAGTGACCTTGACCTGCCCGGGTTCAACGGAGCTTCCGGCAGCAGAATCCATTGCCATCTTTTGCGCTGCTTCAGCGTAGACCACCGGGTTATTCCCGTCATCACTCTGAACGACTGTGACTACCTGGCCCAGTCCGCGTTTGGCTGCTTTGGCAATAGCCGCTGCTTTGACATCTGCATTCTGCATAGCCTTCTCGATTACCTGTGCTTCAAAAGCCGATGGATCTTCAATGGCAAACCGCACATTGCCGATGTTGTTCGCTCCAGCCGCCGAGGCAGCGTCCAGCAATTGTCCAACCTTTGTCAGATCCCGGTAAGCGACCTCCAGGGTATGCTGGGCGTTATAGCCTTTTACCTTCTGGCCGTCTTTCTCGCTGTAAGTGTAGTTAGGCTGTACGTAGAACTGGGTGCTCTGAATGTCCTTGTCCGCAATGCCCCAAGTGGTCTTGAACAAGGCGGTCAGCTTGGAGACCTTCGCGGCTGTGCCCTTCTGTGCTTCCTGCGCGGTTTCGGCAGTTGTCGTTACCCCGATGGAGAGATACGCGATATCCGGTTTGATCGACAGCTCGCCTTTGCCCACCACGTTCACAATATTCTTCTGCACCTCATCAGCGTAAGCCTTTTCAGGACCCTTTAGCACTCCGCTCAACCCCATTCCTCCAATCATCAAGCTCCCTGCCAGCAATACTGCTCCAATCGATTTACCCCATTTTCTCATGCTTGCCATCCCCTTTCGATTCGTTTAAGTGTTAGTACCCTCTAGACGGGACAGCATGGTAAAAGTTGCATGAGCAATGTACGATATTTTTTTATTTGCTCCCCGTCCCGATCCAGAAGCGGCGGATGACATTTCCGTCCTCCTCTATATATTCGCTATCCTCGATACCGCCATTCCTGCGGATTGTCCGTTCCGATGCGGTGTTGACGGCGTCACAGACCACGAGTGCCTGCTCAATACCCAGTTCACCTGCCTTCAGGAGAGCCTGTTTCAGAAGCTCACTTGCATAGCCCTGTCTGCGTGCAGAGGGGACGATGCCATAACCGATATGCCCGCCAGAATGGAGCAGCCTCTCCGTCAGCCGATGCCTGATGTTCACAGCTCCCACTACCCGCTTGTCCGTAGTCACCAGCCAGAAGGTTGAACTACTCACCCACCCGTCCGGGATTTCTGCACCATGGGCATACCCGCGAAGAGCCTGAATCATACCGCCAAAGTCAGCCGGGTCCATCTCTGTTACCCAGGGGACAAATGGCTCACCGCTGGCCTTCCACTCCTTATAAAAGGCTAAATACGACTCTCTGAACATCTCAGCAGGTTCCACTAATGATACTTCATTGCCTTGAATCTGCATTCCTATCCCCCGCCTTATCCAGTATAGCTGATATGAAAAAAAGCCCCTAAGGGGCTTTTGGTAAGACCATGTAGCATTTATTGATTCTCAAGCTCTTCCTTGCTTACCAGACTGGTCAAAGCGGTTACAGCCTGTTCCGCGTCTGCACCATCTGCGCTGATATGAATCTCCGTACCGGAACTGATCGCAAGGCTCATAATGCCCATGATACTCTTGGCGTTCACTTTTTTATCGTCTTTTTCCACGAAAATCTCCGACGAAAACTTATTAGCTTCTTGCACAAACAATGCTGCCGGCCGAGCATGGAGCCCCGTCTTCAACCGAACAACTACCGGGTGCTTTGTCATGAAACGCTTACCCCCTATTTGAGATCTGCCCAAAAATTTCACATTAATTTTATAATATTATATCATTATAACGCATACCGCACTAGAAAAAAAATAATCAGCCGCCGCGGACCTTGTCCGCCAGCTCATCAATTTTGCGCAAACGGTGGTTAACACCCGATTTACTGACCGTCCCGCCCAGCATATCCCCGACTTCCTTGAGGTTAATATCCGGGTGAGCCAATCTGATCTCGGCAACCTCCCGCAGCTTATCCGGCAAACTTTCCAGACCCACCTCGCGCTGCAGCAGCTTGATGTTCTCAATCTGGCGTACCGCCGCACTGATCGTCTTATTCAGATTGGCCGTTTCGCAGTTCACAATCCGGTTGACCGAGTTGCGCATATCGCGCATGATCCGCACATCCTCGAATTTGAACAGCGCCTGATGAGCGCCGATCAGACTGAGGAACTCGATGATCTTCTCGCCTTCCTTGATGTATAGGATGAAGCCTTTTTTGCGTTCTATACAGCGGGCATTCAGGTGAAATTCACCAGCCAGCTCAACGAGCGCCTTGCAGTGCTCCTCATACATGGAAGCGATTTCCAAGTGGTACGAAGAGCCCTCCGGGTTATTGACTGAACCGCCTGCCATGAAGGCTCCGCGCAGATAGGCACGCTTGCAGCAATTCTTGCCGACAATCTCCTCATCAATCCCATCCGTGAAAATAAAACCTTCAGAGACAATCCGCAGATCCTTAAGGATCTCCTGGACCTGGTTCGGAATTCTTACAATATAGACGTTATTCTTCTTCAAACGCATTTTTTTACGCACGAGCAGCTCGATATGGACCTGGTAATATTTCTTAAGCAAAGAATATACCCGCCTTGCAATCGCGGCGTTCTCCGTCGAAATGTCGAGAACCACCTTTTTGCTTGAAAGCTGCACCGAACCGTTCATTCGGATCAGCGCTGACATTTCCGCTTTCTCGCAGCAGGGCGGGCTCTCGACCATCGTCAGCTCTTTTTTGGTAAGGGCCGCAAAAGACAAGGGGCTCACCTCTTTCATTTAACTCTTTCTGTCAATCCAATCCTTCACCAGCTGGAAAATATGGTGACTGAGCTTATCTGTATCATGCCGCAAATAGGTTTTGAATAATACCAGCTTGTCGGCAATCACCTTATACCCGTTGCCATCCACAGCCTCACGGTCAAGCTGCACCGGGCGGGCGCCCTTCTCGGCGTATTTAAGCTGAACCTGCTCCGGGATCTCCCCGTCATTCACGATTACATAATCGAACAGATGCAGCCCGATGTGGTCATATACGGCCTGAAGATGGTCATTAACTGTATAATTATCCGTTTCGCCCGGCTGGGTCATCACATTGCATACAAAAATCTTAATCGCCTCTGAAGCCACTACGGCCTCTGCCAGCTTCGGCACCAGCAGATTCGGCAGAATGCTGGTGTACAGACTGCCCGGACCAAGCAGAATAGCATCTGCGTTGCGGATAGCCTCCAGCGCCTCCGGCAGCGGCTCTACATCCACAGGCTCCAGGAACACGCGCTTAATGACGCCGCCTGCCTCCGGAATTTTGGATTCGCCGGTAATCAGCGTCCCATCCGCCATCTCGGCATGCAGGATTACCGCCTCTCCGGCCGCAGGCAGCACCCGGCCGCGAACGGCGAACAGCCGGCTCAGCTCCCGGACTGCTGTAACGAAATCCCCAGAGATGTCGGTCAGTGCAGCCAGAATCAAATTGCCCAGGCTATGTCCGGCTAAGCCTTCTCCGCTGCTGAAGCGGTACTTCATAATCTGCGCCATCAGAGGCTCAACGTCAGCCATAGCTGTAAGTACGTTGCGGATATCCCCGGGCGGCGGCATCTGCAGCTCACTGCGCAGAATCCCGGAGCTTCCCCCGTCATCTGCGACAGTTACGATCGCCGTGATATCCAGCGGCTTCTCTTTCAGCCCCCGGAGCATCACGGAGAGTCCGGTCCCGCCGCCCATCACGACGATCTTCGGACGCTGTCCTTGTTCTTCAGCCACTAATCATCCCTTCTCTCATCAATGCCGGTCGCGTTCGGAGTCCCGATGGCTGACTGCTACCGCTTCCGTCTCGCTAACTCCCAGCATTTTGCCCAGGTATTCGGCGATGGCTACCGAGCGGTGTTTGCCGCCTGTACAGCCGATGCCGATAATAATCTGGGATTTGCCTTCCTTGCGGTATTGCGGAATAAGGAATTGAAGCATATCTAGCAGCTTGGTCAGAAATTCTTGCGTTTCAGGCCATTTCATTACATAGTCGTACACCTCGTTGTCTTGGCCTGTCTTAGGCCGCAGCTGATCCACATAATGTGGATTAGGCAGGAAGCGGACGTCGAACACCAGGTCAGCATCAATCGGAATTCCATACTTGAATCCAAACGAAGTAATGTTAACCGAGAGGGTGCTTTTCCCGAGGTGGGAGAAGCGTGACACTATTTTTTCTTTGAGCTGCACCGGCTTCATGCTGCTGGTATCCAGACACAGAGTAGCTGAATTCTTCAGTTCCTCCAGCATCTGGCGCTCCATGCGGATGCCGTCCAGCGGCATGCCCTTGGGAGCAAGCGGATGATGCCTCCGGCTCTCCTTGTAACGCTGTACAAGCACTGAATCTGTGGCATCCAGGAAAAGGATCTCACACCCGATCGTTGACTCGTCCTTGATATAGGCCAAAGACTCCGACAAGGCGGTGAAGAATTCCCGCCCCCTGAGGTCGATGACCAGCGCGACCTTGGCGATTTTACCTTTGGACTGCTCAATCAGCTCAGCGAATTTCGGGATTAGCACAGGCGGTAGATTGTCCACGCAGAAGAACCCCAGATCCTCCAGGCTCTGCACGGCAATCGTCTTGCCCGCACCCGACATGCCTGTAATGATAATCAGGGTGGCATGGGCGGGCAGGGTTTGCTCGAGGTCAGTCATTACAGCATCCCTCCCTATAATTAGTATATGAATAATTCCAGTCTTTTAAGAACGCAGCAGCAGCCCTGCTGCACCAATAATACCGGCATCATTGCCAAGTGCTGCAGGTACAATCGTAACACCGGTCTGCAGAGGGGCAGGCGCCAGCTTAGCGAACACCCGGCGGACTTCATCGAACAGAATATCGCCTGCCTTGGAGACTCCGCCACCGACGATGAATACTTCTGGGTTCAGAACCGCTGCAACGGAAGCCATCGATTTGCCCAGGTAGAAGGCCGCCCGGTTCACAATACGCAGCGCAGCCTCATCGCCTGCCTTAGCGGCATCGAATACTTCCTTCGCAGCGATTTTTTCAACGGTGGACAAGGAGGTCCGGTCCCCGCGTGCTACAGCATCATTCGCCATGCGGATAATGCCTGTCGCTGAGGAAACGGTTTCCAAACAGCCCATGTTCCCGCAGCCGCACTGGATCGCTTCCAGATCGGGCACCACAGAGATATGTCCCAGCTCGCCGGCAAGACCGGCAAAGCCCTGATACACCTTACCATTAATAATAATACCGCCGCCGACACCCGTACCGAGCGTATAGCAGACACAATTCTCTATGCCGCGCCCTGCACCGCTCCAGGCTTCGCCCAGTGCAGCCACGTTAGCATCATTGTCTATTTTGACTGGCTTGTTCAGACGACCCTCCAGAATGGAGCGGATCGGCACATCTCTAAATCCTATGTTGGGCGCAAGGATGATGATACCTTCACGAATATTCGTAAATCCGGCCAGTCCCGCACCCACACCAGCCAACTGGTCCCAGGAGTACGGAGAGTCCTCCACAATCTGGCGTACATACTTCTCGATATTATCGATGACAGCATCGACGCCATCCGCAGTCCCTGTCGGACCTTCGTAAGTGTGCAGCAGGCTTCCCTCGGCATTACAGATTCCAACCTTAATCGTGGTACCACCTAAATCCACGCCAACGTAGATATGTTCAGACATGTTACAAGCCACCTTTTTCTATGCTAAAATAGTTAATCCTACGTACCCACTATAATAGAAGCCTCCCCTGCGGTCAAGGAAAGGCGATACACCCGGGGCAATGGGCTTGAGGAAGCTGGCCGGAACGCTCACTGGCAGCTTCAGCCCGGCGGCAACCCGCATAACATAACCCCAAAACATATAAATTCTTATTTTTTAACAAAAAGACTTTCTCACCAGGCAGGCAAGAAAGTCCGTTCATTCTCTTCTATTGTAAGGCACCGGACGTATTACTGCTATTCCGACAAAATCCGCTTCTGGCCCTCAAGGGCACGGATCGGTGCGATATTCTGGGTGAATTCCAGCGTCCCCATATAACGGCCGTCTGCATCCCGCACGGCGAAATAACGGATATAGATGAATTTATCCTTGATGTTAATCCAGAAATCCTCAGCATCCTTCACTCCGGCCTTGAAATCCGCCAGCAGCTTCTCAACAACATGCACGCTTTGCGGCGGATGGCAGTTCTGCACGGTGCGGCCGATGACAGCCTTCGTCCGGGCGAAGATCCGTTCCTTGCCATGCGAGAAGTAGCGGACGACATCGTTCTCATCGATAAAGGTGAGATCCACCGGCAGATGATTCATCAGCGTCTCAAGCTGGTGGAGCGACAACAGCCCGGTCTCGAACCGGATGAAGCCCTGGGGGGACAGACCTTCCCCTTCTTCCGCCGGAACATCAGCGCCCTCAGGCTCCGCCGCACGTTCCGGTACCCATTCCTGATCCGGCGCAGTCAGGCAGAAGCCGATTTCATCGCTTTCGCGGGCGATTTTGACCCACTCATCCTCAGTCAGCTTATCCAGCGCCATCGGTAGCAGAATATTCTCTTCCTTGAAGATCATTTCATTGACTTCCTTAATAATCTCTTCAAGTGCGGCTGTAATCTGCCCGCTGTCCCCGTTATAGGCGCTAAGCGCCTTCTTGGCTTCCTTGATCATATTGCGGATTCCGTCATCGACTCCCCACATTACCTTCGTAGGACCGTATATACCGTACTTCTCCAGGTAAGGGAACAGGAGATTCTCCTTGCGGCTGTAGTGCTTGTCGAGATCCAGCAGCAGACTCAGGTCCTCCAGCAGTTTGAAAATAATCTCATCGCTGGCGTTCTTCTTGAACTTATCCGCATGCAGCTCCAGCCGGAAGTTGACCAGACGCTCGATCTCGCGGTTCTCCAGCTTGAACGTATGCACGGGATGACCGGGCTGCTCCTCGGGCTTAGAAGAACGGTGAATTTGTTCAATCGAGCCTTTGAAAATCGCCGTATGCACGGAGCAGAGGCGCTGTACTTCCTCTACCGGAATGCCTTCCTCGGTCATTAGGGAGTGCTCCATGGCGGAGATTTCCTCCACCGTAACATCGCCTACCGCCTCTTCAAATCGTGCCTTAACCTCCTCCACGCTTTTGCCCGCATGCAGCTCCTTGATGATCTCTCTCAGCATAGCCTGGCGGCGTGTCTGTTCCGGAATATCGACCTCGCGGTTATTAATCAGTTCGCTCATCGTAATCTCTCCTTCTATTCTATAATCTCGAAACCATGCTGCTGAAAGGCCAGCCGAACGGTTTCTAGCTCTATTTTCTTTAATTTCATTCCTTTGGACAGGGTCATGAATCGTCCTGCAGTCTGCAGCATTCCAGGCTTTGCAATATCACGAAAACCCAGCTCCACCATGATCTCAACAATTTCCGGGTGCCTAGTTACCAGCTCAAAGACCGATTCATCCAGCTTCAACGCTTTGCTCATCCTTTTGCACACCTCACTAATGAGAATTCTTCTCAGGCAATAGCTTAGCATAGGGTACAGAGGTGAATTGTGATTGTAATCACTAACTATAAAAAGACTATCCCCGCAAGCCTTTCAGCTTGGGAGATAGCCTGAGAATGTTACGATTCCGCTGTATTAGCAGCTAAGTTAGAGTGATTTGCTCCATCTATGGGAATTACGGATATCATGCGAAATCCACATGCTGCAGAACTTAGGACCACACATCGAACAGAAATGCGCCTGCTTCGCCCCCTCCGCCGGCAGGGTCTCGTCATGATACGCGAGCGCTCTTTCCGGGTCGAGGGAAAGATGGAACTGGTCGCGCCAGCGGAACTCGAACCGCGCCTTGGACAGCGCATCGTCACGGTCCTGCGCTCCCGGATGTCCCTTGGCAAGGTCTGCAGCATGTGCAGCAATTTTGTAGGTAATGACGCCTTCGCGCACATCATTCTTGTCAGGCAGGCCTAAATGCTCCTTAGGGGTAACGTAACACAGCATCGCCGTGCCGAGCCCCCCGATCATCGCGGCTCCGATGGCCGAAGTGATGTGATCATAGCCGGGTGCAATATCCGTAGTCAGCGGCCCAAGCGTATAGAAAGGAGCTTCCCGGCAAATCTCAAGCTGCTTGTCCATATTCTCCTTAATCTTGTGCAGCGGCACATGCCCCGGACCTTCAACCATGACCTGAACATCGTGCTTCCAGGCTAGTAGGGTCAGTTCTCCCAGCGTCTCCAGCTCGGCGAACTGAGCTTCGTCATTGGCGTCGGCGATTGAGCCGGGACGCAGGCCATCCCCAAGTGAGAAGGCCACATCATACGTCTTCATAATCTCACATATATCTTCGAAGTGTGTGTACAGGAAGTTCTCCTGCTGATGAGCCAGGCACCAGGCGGCCATAATCGATCCGCCCCGGGATACGATGCCAGTCATTCTCCGGGCAGTCAGCGGAATATAGCGCCGCAGCACCCCTGCATGAATGGTGAAGTAATCCACTCCCTGCTCCGCCTGTTCAATCAACGTGTCACGATAGAGCTCCCAGGTTAAGTCCTCGGCAATGCCGTTCACCTTCTCCAGCGCCTGGTATAAGGGCACTGTACCGACCGGCACAGGAGAATTGCGGATAATCCACTCCCGGGTGGTATGGATCTTGGAACCGGTGGAGAGATCCATAATGGTGTCAGCCCCCCAGCGGGTCGCCCACCGCATCTTCTCCACTTCCTCTTCTATAGAAGAAGTGACCGCAGAATTTCCGATGTTCGCATTGATCTTCACCAGGAAGCTACGGCCGATAATCATCGGCTCACTCTCCGGGTGATTTATATTGGCCGGGATAATGGCACGGCCCGCTGCCACTTCATCCCGTACGAACTCCGGCCGGGTATTCTCGCGGATCGCAATATACTCCATTTCCGGCGTTATAATCCCTTGCCTTGCATAATGT
Source organism: Paenibacillus sp. FSL R7-269 (assembly GCF_000517865.1). Taxonomy (NCBI): domain Bacteria; kingdom Bacillati; phylum Bacillota; class Bacilli; order Caryophanales; family Paenibacillaceae; genus Paenibacillus; species Paenibacillus sp. FSL R7-269. The sequence goes on along the minus strand of NZ_ASPS01000001.1, from coordinate 21,726 downwards.
AGTTGAGTTACATTACCGCCTGTATAGGCCCGCTGGGGATTCCTGCGCAGTCCTGGACAAGCTTCGGCGGCAGCCCCTTGTCTGCGGATTCCGTTATCCTCCGGCTGGACGGCTCTTCCGGTGTATTCCTCCGAATCGCCACGCTCCGCAATCCAGCTTGAACGGTGCGGCGGCAGCCCCCTCCGAATGTCAGTCTCTTCCGCGGCATCCGTGTAAATACCGCTTGTGTCATAGACACGCAGCGGAGCATTCTCCTCTTCCCCGGCAACGCCTTCGGTTCTGCTAAGGCTGATCTCACGCATCGGAACTTGGATATCCGGGCGTGAGCCCTCCACATACACTTTACGGCTTGCGGGGAATCCGGAAAGATCCACCTCTTCGTTTTTACCCATTCCTGTCATTTCAATCTCCTCCTCTTCGCTCTGTACACTCATCAGATAAGAGGTCACGCAGCAGATTGAGCTGAAGAATCTATAGATTCCTGCAAGTCAAAAAGCCGCTCCACCTGGAGCGGCTTTATTAAAGAAACAGCCAAATAAGACTGTACTCAAAAAAGGTCCGACTCCACTTTCCTACGCTGGTATGATCCAGATCAGGTTCAAGGGTCCGGAAATTCAATTTTCCCGTCTCAGCCTATTCAGGCTCCCCTAGTGGGTATCTTATCTAATTAAGTACATTTTACCTGTGCGGGTAATTGTTGTAAACCCGTTATTTGTCCAGCGATTCGCTCCAGTCGTGCACAATTGTGCCTTCCAGGAACTTCTCGGCATCCATAGCGGCCATACAGCCGGTTCCCGCTGCCGATATCGCTTGGCGGTAACGGGTGTCCTGCACATCGCCGCAGGCGAATACACCCGGGATGTTGGTCTCGGTGGTACCCGGATTCACCACGATATAGCCATTAGCATCCGTATTGATCTGCCCGCCCAAGAAGGCTGTGTTCGGTGTGTGTCCAATCGCTACGAACACACCGTCTGCCTCTACCAGCTCTGTCAGACCTGTCTCATTATTAAGCACCGTAAGACCCTTCACTCCGGTCTCTCCTACCGTTACTTCTACCGGTGTGCGGTTCAAGGCCCAGGTTACCTTGCTGTTGTCACGCGCCCGGTCCTGCATGATCTTCGAGGCCCGCAGCTCGGGACGGCGGTGAACCAGCGTTACGCTGGAAGCAAAACGGGTCAGGAAGCTGGCTTCCTCCATGGCAGAGTCACCTCCGCCGACGACGACAATCTTTTTATTACGGAAAAAGAAGCCGTCACAGGTCGCACAGGTGCTGACCCCACGGCCCACATTCTCCTGCTCGCCCGGGATGCCCAGATATCTTGCAGAGGCCCCGGTTGAAATAATGACTGACTCCGCTTCCAGTACACCCATTCCGTCCACTGTTACCTTGAACGGACGCTGTGAGAAGTCCACCGACTCCACCCAGCCGTTCTTGAATTCAGCGCCGAAGCGTTCTGCCTGCTTGCGCATATTGTCCATCAGGTCCGGACCCAGAATCCCTTCAGGGAAGCCTGGAAAGTTCTCCACTTCTGTTGTCGTTGTCAGTTGTCCCCCAGGCTGCAAGCCTTCAATTACCAGCGGGCTCAGGTTCGCACGCGCCAGATAAATGGCAGCAGTCAGCCCGGCCGGGCCTGTTCCGATTACAATCGTTTTGTACATTACATTGGCCTCCTTACAAGTAGATGTTCTTACAACAGCAATTGCTTCAAATACGGGTAGTGGACGGCGTTAAGCCGCCGGTTCCGGGCAGTATCCCCTTGGGTCCGGGAGCAGCCGCAGGCTCCTGCTCTTCACCCGGCGAGCTGCCGGCTTCATTCAGGTTCTCCCCGATCAGCCGCTGGAGGCTGAACAATGCTGCCTCCTGCAGGCGGTCCTCCTGCAGCGGCTCCTGCTCCAGAACTCCGCGCAGCACCTCTGACATCTCCTCGTCCTCAATCCAGCGAAGCGCCTCGGTCACCTGGAGCTTCGTAGCGGAATCGCCGTAGCGCAGCGCCCAGAAGAACGAGGCGCGCAGCAGCGGATTATTCCGCACTTCTTCAGTGAACCTGCCTGTATTGCCCTTCCACTGCTTCAGCTGCTCCTGGAAGGGCAGCTGATAATTATAGCTGACAGTAGGCATAGGATGTCCTTCTGCACGGGCCTGCTGGAGCTGGGACAGGAAGAACGCAGGGACAGCGGAAGCTGGGTCCAGCTTGGCTGCCTGTCTCCAGCAGCGCAGCGCCTCATCAAGTCTTCCGCTATTGCTTGCCGCCGCTGCACAATAATGATACAGCCCGGCGTCTCCGGCGACCTCCTCGTCCTTCAGCAGACGGCGGAAATGGCTGTAAGCGGCGGTGTGCCGGCCCAGGATACCCATGGTTGTGGCCATTTTGAATACATGCTCCTGATGGAACGGCACCGTTGCTTCAAGCATCCCCAGCAGCGTCTCAAGCTGCCCCTTGTCCCCTGCATACTGCAGGAAGATGGCCATATTGCACAGAGCGTGCAGATTGCCAGGGTCCTGCTTGAGCACTTCATTCAGACATTCCTTCGCCTTGGCGAACCGGCCCATATAGAAATGGGCGAGTGCCAGATTATTATGCGCAGCCAAAAAATCCGGGGTGCTTGCAATGATCTCCTCCAGCAGCTCTACAGCCTGAGGGAACTTGCCTTCCTCCAGCAGACTTCGCGCCTGGTCATGCTCTACGACTCCCTCACGGCTGCGGATACGCACCAGCGGAGCAGGCCGGTTCAGCTCATATTGCAGCAGCTCCATCAGTTCTTCGGATTCGGTCATGAACTCGCCGTCAGCATCCTCTTCCAAGTAGGTGACCAGCGAACGCTCCGCCTCTTCAAAGCTTTCCATATTAGCGAAGTTATTAGCCATATAGAAATGGCATTCCGTCATAGCAGGGTCGATCTTCTCCAGAACATGGATAAGAATCTCGTTAGATGCGGTATAATTGCCCATCTCAGATAATATACCCGCCATATTGCAATGATTCACCGGATTATCCGGCTCATATTCAACAGCTTTGCGAAAATTTCTTAATGCCTTATCATATTGAAAGCGGTCCAGCGACCGAACGGCTCTTTCAAAGAAAAAATTGGCATCCAGAGTGACCGGAATGATGTTACTGTTCTCCGCGACATTCTCTGAAGTTCTCTCAATCATGGAAGCAAGGCACCTCCCTTTTGTCAGCTTCCCTAGCCTTACCTGTTCGTTTCCATTTATGGTCTCGGCTGTCTTCTTCACACAGTATACCACATGTGGCAACGAGATTCTCAATCTCAAGAGAGTGCTAACGGGAGTGAAAAGATTGGAAAAATACAGCCTTAGGGCCTGCTCACATCTCATTCACAAAAAAGACGCGGGAGTTAAATCCCCGCGTCTCTGAATAGCTTATCTATGGAACCGCCCTCGATGATAATGCGCGTGGCCTCCGCCAGCATGGGGGCTACCGAGAGCACTGCGAATCTGCTGGAATGCTCGTCCGGCAGGGCAATGGAATCGGTAATGACAATCTCGTCGATATTGGGATGGTCCATCCGCGCAAGCGCATCTCCGGAGAACAGTCCGTGTGTAGCACAGACGATGCTGTTCCGCGCCCCCCGCTCCTTCAGGCCCTCCACCACATTGACGATAGTCGTTCCGGTATCAATAAGATCCTCGATAATGATCGGCGTCCTGCCTTCCACATCACCAATGACATGGGTGATCACCGATTCATTATGAGCCGGACGCTTCTTAATCATGATGGCGAACGGCGAATCCAGGCGGCTGGCCAGCTTCTCCGCCATGGATGCGCGTCCCGCATCCGGGGAGACCACGACCAGATCGGTAAGACCCTTCACCTTCAGATAACCGCTGATCAGATCAAGCGCGGTCAGATGATCGACCGGAATATTGAAGAATCCCTGTATGGCTGCGGCATGCAGATCAATGGTAATTACGCGCGTTGCACCGGCGGTGGTCAGCACATCGGCGACCATTTTGGCCGAGATTGGTTCACGCGGTGCTGATTTGCGCTCCTGCCGGGCGTACCCGTAATAAGGAACGATAATGTTCACCGTTCTGGCCGATGCGCGCTTGGCGGCATCAATCATGACCAGCAGCTCAACAAACAGCTCGTTAATCGGATGAGCCAGGGATTGCACCAAAAATACGTCGCAGTTCCGGATGCTCTCTTCATAATGCACATAAATCTCGCCGCTTTTGAAACGGGTCAGCTTGATCTGGCCAAGCGGCGCACCAAGGCGCTCCGCAATATCAGCGGCAAGCTTCGGATTCGACGAACCGGAAAAAATCCGTAATTGATGATGCATAGTACCCTCCTGGGATTATAATTTATAATGCTAACGGCACATTGGTACGGCGGCGTCCTTCAAAAACGGCCAGCTCGCGGAAGCCGGTGCGCCAGAGCATGTCCCGGGCCTCTGGTAAGCCGTCTCCCAGCTTCATGGGATCATGCGCATCAGAGCCAACCGTGAGCGGAATGCCCAGCTCCAGCGCCTGAACAAGAACATGCTCTGCCGGGAACATCTCGGCGCACGGCTTGGTCAGCCCGGAAGCATTCAGCTCCATGGCGATTCCGCTGCGGGCGATGACCTTCAGCGTATCCAGCTCAAGCGCTCTGGCCTCCGCCAGGTCCTCCGGCGTCCGGGGGCCGTAACCGAACCTTTTGATGACGTCCATATGTCCTATAATATCATATAATCCCGATAACGCCGACTTCTGTACAGCATCATAATAACGGCGGTATACCGCCATTACATCCCGGCCTTCCCAGCCATGGGTCTGCCGGTGGTCGGTAATGTCCCATTCTCCCAGGAAATGCACCGAACCAATCAGGTAATCCCACGGATAGGGTGCCAAAAGCTCGCGGATCTGTTCCTCATACCCCTCAATATAATCCGCCTCCAGCCCGACCCGCAGCTCAATCGTGCCCCGGTAGCGCTCCTTCAGCGACAGGCATTCCTCCACATATCGCGGAAGCTCCGCAAGAGGCATAGCCATCTCGGGATAGTAGCGGTCCGGGTCGACATGGATAAGCGGCAGATGATCCGACAGCCCGAGCTGCTCAAGCCCCAGAGCGATGCCCCGCTGCACATACTCCTCCAGCTTCCCGACCGCATGGCCGCAGCGTTCATGATGGGTATGATAATCGATGTGCATGCTGAAAGTTCCTCCTAATCCCGACGCGGCCGTTCATGGCGGGCGCTCAGCTCTTCCAGAATCTCATCCAGCGGAAGCTTGCGCTCCTGCAGCAGCACGAGCAGGTGATAGATCAGATCGCTGACCTCCAGGCGAAGCTCAGCATTATCTTTGTTTTTGGCGGCAATGATCGTCTCGGAGGCTTCCTCACCGACCTTCTTCAGGATCTTGTCCACGCCCTTGTCGAACAGATAGGTGGTATACGCTCCCTCCGGACGGTTCACCTCACGCTCGGCAATGACACGCTCCAGCTCACCGAGTACCGCAAATCGGCCGCTCTCTGCTTCAGCAGCATTCACGGCAGCCCCGGCAGTGTCAGTTACGGTTGCCGGTGAATCAAGCGGAATCTCGCGGAAGAAGCAGCTGTTCTCCCCGGTATGGCAGGCCGGACCCTCCGGCACTACCTTCACCAGCAGCGTATCGTTGTCACAATCGTACTGGATCGAGGTAATCGCCTGCGTATTGCCGGACGTCCCCCCCTTATGCCACAGCTCGCTGCGTGAACGGCTCCAGAACCAGGTCTGGCCGCTCGTAAGTGAGCGCTGCAGCGACTCAGGATTCATATAGGCGAACATTAATACCTCCAGGGTGCGCGCATCCTGAATGACAGCAGGCAGCAGGCCTGCTTCATTCCAGCGGATGCCGGACACTGCCTCCTGCTGGCTTAGTACGATATCCTTCTTGTCCTCGCTCATCGGATCTCTACTCCTCTTTGCTTCAGATCAGCCTTCAGATCATGAATAGCAATCTCTTTATAGTGAAAAATGGTTGCCGCAAGTCCGGCATCTGCCCGGCCTTCCGTAAATACATCATAGAAATGCTCAATTCTCCCGGCCCCGCCAGAAGCAATGACAGGAATACTCAGCAGGTCGCTGACCGCCGCTGTCAGCTTCAGGTCGAAGCCGTCCTTGGTCCCGTCCGCGTCCATACTTGTAAGCAGAATCTCGCCGGCCCCCAGCCGCTCAGCTTCCTTAGCCCAGTTCAAAGCCCGGATACCCGTGGGCGTACGTCCGCCGTGCGTATACACTTCCCATTCGCCCCAAGCCTCATTATATTTGGCATCCATCGCCACTACAATGCACTGGGAGCCGAAGTGACGGGCCCCCTCCAGAATCAGCTGGGGGTTATTTACAGCAGCTGTGTTAATGCCGATCTTGTCCGCTCCGGCACGCAGGATCCGCTTCATATCATCAGAGGTCGAGATGCCCCCGCCCACCGTGAAGGGAATGGCAATCTCACCCGCCGTCTGCCGCACCACCTCAATCATGGTCGCCCTGCCTTCCACAGAAGCGGAAATATCGAGGAATACCAGCTCATCCGCTCCCTCGCGGTCGTACAGTGCAGCAAGCTCCACCGGATCTCCGGCATCGCGCAGATTCACAAAATTCACACCTTTTACCACACGCCCGTCCTTCACATCCAGACAGGGAATAATCCGTTTCGCCAACATGCCAAGACCCCTCCTTAGTATAGACTTACCGCAATCCAGAGGATTGGCCCAGGGTCTGCAGCGCTTCAGCCAGATTAATATTGCCGGTATACAGCGCCTTGCCCACAATCGCCCCGCCGATCCCGCTGCCGCTATGTACGTTCAGGCGCTGCAGATCATTAAGGCTGGTCACGCCGCCGGAGGCGATTACGCTGCGGCCGCTTGCCTTGGCCATAGACAGAATGCCTTCCACGTTCGGCCCCTGCATCATCCCGTCGCGGGAGATATCGGTATAGATGAAAGTCTCAGCGCCCTTGGCAGCCAGCTCTCTAGCCAGGTCTTCCGCGCGCACCTCCGAGGTATTAAGCCAGCCGTGGGTTGCCACGAAGCCGTTACGCGCATCGATACCGATGGCAACTTTGTCGCCGTATTTGGCAAGAACCGCTTCTGTAAAAGTCTGATCATTGATGGCAGCCGTTCCGATAATCACCCGGCTGACGCCGAGGCCCAGCAGCTTCTCGACATCGGCAAGTGTACGGAGACCGCCGCCGACCTGTACAGGAACATTCGCATGCTTAGCAATAGCTCCAATAATGGCATCATTCACAGGACAGCCTGCTTTGGCTCCGTCCAGATCCACAAGATGGATATACTGCCCGCCCTGCTCTTCCCATGACTTAGCCACCTCTACCGGACTATCGTTATAGATCGTCTCTTGGGCATAATCACCCTGCTGCAGCCGGACACACTTGCCGTCCCGGATATCAATCGCCGGATATAGGATAAAAGAAGACATGAATACTCCCCGCTTTCATTGCAAATTAGTGATTCAGGCAGGCTACGCCTGCTGTGCCCGGAGCTGCAGGAAATTACCCAGCAGCTTGATGCCAAGCTCCCCGCTCTTCTCCGGGTGGAACTGCATGCCGTAGACATTGCCGCGCGCCACTATAGCCGTTACCGGATGTCCATAGTCTGTGACGGCCAGCAGATCGCTGTCCGCCGCGAGTACATGATAGGAGTGCACGAAGTACACATGGCCCTCCGTCAGACCTGCCAGCAGCGGACTCTCCGGCTGACGGAAGCTCAGCTTGTTCCAGCCCATATGCGGTACCTTGTAGCCGTCCCGGGGGGCGAAGCGCACCACTGCGCCGGGCAGAAGCTCCAGCCCCTTATGCTCGCCATGCTCCTCGCTGCTGCTGAACAGCAGCTGCATTCCGAGGCAGATGCCCAGCACCGGCTGGCCCGCTGACGCCGCGGCCCGGACAACATCGTCCATTCCACTCTCCCGTAAGTGCTCCATCGCATCGCCAAAGGCACCGACTCCCGGCAGAATGACACTGTCTGCCGCCAGGATCTCGGCGGCGTCCGAGGTTACAAGACTCGTATACCCCAGCCGCTCTACGGCCTTACTGACACTGTGCAGGTTGCCCATGCCGTAATCGACGATTGCAACGGCCATCCTACAGCACTCCCTTCGTTGAAGGCACGCCCTTCACCCGGGGATCAACGATAGTCGCTTCGTCCAGTGCCCGTCCCAGCGCCTTGAAGACCGCTTCAATCATGTGATGGGTATTAGAGCCGTAATGAACGATGACATGCAACGTAATTCTCGCCTCCAGCGCGAACTTCCAGAGGAATTCTTCTACCAGCTCTGTTGAGAAGCTGCCTACCTGCTGGGAAGGATAGGCTGCCCGGTATTCGAAATGCGGCCGGTTGCTGATATCGATCACTACCTGGGCAAGCGCCTCATCCATAGGGACGAAGACACTGGCGTACCGCTTGATACCTTTTTTATCGCCAAGCGCTTCACGCAGGGCCTGTCCGAGACAGATACCGATATCCTCCACCGTATGGTGATCATCAATCTCGATATCTCCCCGCGCCTGCACCGAGAGGTCAAATTGTCCATGCTTCGTGAACAGATCCAGCATATGATTCAGGAACGGCACATCAGTCTCCAGTTCGCAGTCCCCGCTGCCGTCCACGGCAAAGGTTAGCTTGATGTCCGTTTCATTGGTTGTACGGCTAAGTCCGGCCTTACGCAGCGCCGATTCGTTGTTATTGTTCTCCATTAGTATCTCCACCTTTCGCTTCGTTCGTAAGCCGGATTTCGATGGCGCGTGCATGGCCTTCCAGCCCCTCGCGCCGGGCAAGCTCCATAATCGCCGCCCCGTCCCGTAGCAGCGCCTCCTTGCTGTAATAGATCAGGCTGGACTTCTTGATGAAGTCGTCCACATCTACAGGGGAGGAGAACCGCGCTGTGCCATTCGTCGGTATAATATGGTTCGGTCCGGCGAAGTAGTCGCCGACCGGCTCCGAGCTGTACGGCCCGAGGAAGATCGCCCCGGCGTTCTCAATTGCGCCGGTCAGCCCCATCGGGTCGTTCACCACAATCTCCAGATGCTCCGGCGCCAGCCGGTTCACCACGGAGATGCCCTCCTCAAGCGAGTCTACGACGATAATCGCGCCGTAGTTCTCCACCGAGGCCCGCGCGATCGCCTCGCGCGGCAATGCCTGCAGCTGCCGCTCAACCTCGGCAGCCACCGCCTCCGCGAGACGCTGCGACGGCGTCACGAGGATCGCCGACGCCATCTCGTCGTGCTCGGCCTGCGAGAGCAGGTCGGCCGCGATGTAGGCGGCCTCGGCGGTATCGTCGGCGAGCACGACGATCTCGCTCGGTCCGGCGATGCTGTCGATGTCGACAGCGCCGTAGACCTCGCGCTTGGCCAGGGCCACGTAGATGTTCCCTGGCCCGCAGATCTTGTCGACCGGCACGATGGATTCCGTGCCGAAGGCGAGAGCGGCGACGGCCTGCGCGCCGCCTACGCGGTAGATCTCGTGTACGCCCGCCTCAGCGGCGGCCACGAGAATATAAGGATCAATGCCTTCAGAGCCGCCCGTCGAAGGCGGCGTCACCATCACGATCTCCGGCACCCCGGCAATCTGTGCCGGTATCACGTTCATCAGCACCGAGGACGGGTAGGCCGCCTTGCCGCCGGGAACATAGACGCCCACGCGCTTCAGCGGGCGGATGATCTGGCCGAGAATCGTGCCGTCCGGCTGCAGATCCATCCAGGAATTGCGTTTCTGCCGCGCATGGAACGCACGGATATTCACGGCTGCTGCGCGAATTGCTGTCACGAAGGACTCCTCTACCCGGCCATAGGCGGCCTCAAGCTCCTCCGGCGTTACGCACAGCTGCGCTGGCGTCAGTGCAGCGCCGTCGAAGCGCTCCGTATACCGGAGCAGTGCCGCGTCGCCTTCCCGCTTGATATCGGCCACGATTTCACGTACGGCCTTGTTCTGCTCCGGCGTGCCATATTCCACCTCACGCTGCAGCTTAAATTCCTTACTGGACTGGATCTTCACCGCCGCTTCCCCCTTGAGCTCTATAGTTTTGCTTATATTATTGTACCTGCAACCCCGGTTCTGCAATAACAGCCTGCAACCGGTCGCACAGCTGCTGAATCTCAGCATTCTTCATCCGGTAACTCACCCGGTTCGCCACCAAGCGGCTGGTAATCTCGAAGATGCTCGTCATCTCCACCAGACCGTTATCCTTCAGTGTCTGGCCAGTTTCTACCATATCTACGATCCGGTCAGCCAGCCCGATCAGCGGTGCCAGCTCAATGGAGCCGTTCAGCTTCACAACCTCCACCTGCTGGCCTTGCTCACGGAAATACCGCGAAGCCACGTTCGGGTATTTGGTGGCTACCCGCTGCTGAATGCCCGGCTGCCAGTTCGGAAGCCCGATAATCGACATCCGGCAACGGGCAATCCCGAGATCCAGCAGCTCGTACACATCACGGCTCTCCTCCAGCAATACATCTTTACCGACAATACCGATATCCGCCACTCCATACTCTACATAAGTGGGCACATCCACCGGCTTGGCCAGAATGAACTCCATTCCGGCCTCCGGCAATGAAATTACCAGCTTGCGCGACTCTTCTCCGTCCGGAGGAATCGGCAGTCCCGCCTGGCGGAACAGCTCTGCCGCTTTATTGTAAATCCGGCCTTTCGGCATGGCTACCTTAAGAATCTGTGCCATCAATACCCGCCCCCGTTTCATGTTAAATCATCATTTCAAAATTACCTGTAGCAGCTCCGCTCACCCATGCTCGCTGACAAACGACACGAACGTGTATATCTCGCCGTACAGCTCGCCCTCTGCCTGAATAGTATCCGCATCCAGCCGCTTCACGGTCTTCAGCTCCTCCGGACCGGTTGCCAGCCGCGTGACCACAACATGCCCTTCCGACCGCAGCCTCGCTGCTTCGGCAAGACCCTCCTGGCGCCGCAGTGCATCATACTGGACCAGAACCGGCAGCTCTTCCTCTTCTGGCAGCCCGGAGACTCCATCCAAAATACGGTTGGTCTTCAGAGAGAAGCCGGTAGAGGGAATCGGACGCCCGAATTGCTGCAACAGGTTGTCATACCGGCCGCCGCTGCATACCGGGAAGCCCAGCTCGGAAGCATATCCCTCGAAGGTCATGCCTGTATAGTAAGAGAAATCACCGATCATCGTCAGATCAATCAGCACATGCTGCGAGACACCGTAAGCCACCAGCACCTCCCATACCTTGCACAGATGCTCGATCGACGCGCGCGCCACCGGATGGTTACTCAGCTCCAGCGCCTGTCCGCAGATCTCCTTCCCGCCGCGCAGCCGCAGCAGTCCGTCCAGCTCCTGCTTCTGTGCAGTGGATAGCTCAAGACGCCGCAGCGTCTCGCGGAAGGCTACATAATCGCGGCTGAGCAGATGGCTCTTCAGCTCCTCCTGAGCCTGCGGTAAGCCGGATACCGCCTCCTGGAACAGACCGTCGAGGAAGCCGACATGTCCAATAGCTATTTTAAAAGACTTTACGCCTGCCGCCTGTAGTGAAGCAATCGCCAGCGCGACTACCTCTGCGTCAGCCTCCGGTGAATCATCACCGACAAGCTCCACACCGGTCTGAAAGAATTCCGCCTCCCGCCCGGCCTCTTCTTCAATCGCCCGGAAGACATTGGCATGGTAGGACAGACGCAGCGGCAGCGGCTCATCCTTCAATAATGAGGAGACTACTCGGGCTACAGGTGCCGTCATCTCTGAACGCAGCACCAGCGCCTGCCCACGGTTGTTAAGCAATTTATACAGCTTCTGATCGGAGGTAGAGCTGGCTACACCGACCGTATCGTAATATTCAAGAGTAGGCGTAATCATCTGCCGGTAGCCCCAGCGGCTCATACAGTGAAGTACATCCTTCTCGATCTTGCGCAGCTTCGTTACCGCACGCGGGAGATAATCCCTTACGCCGGCAGGCTTTTCAAATCCTTTTGGTTTGGCCATCTTCATTGTTCACCTCATCGGATATGTTAAAGAGTATCTTTGAATACTTTATCATGGTAAAGTGGTAGCAAAGTAAAGCAGTGGCAATATCGTATCACGGACTATCCTTTTGCGTCAACAATTCGCTTGAATTACAGAGTTCCTTTTGCCACCGGGATAAGCGGCGAATATAATAGGTTAATATGATTGTACTTTATTTCCTCCATGAAGTATTCCCGGTATCTAATTCAGAAGCAGAAAGAAGGACTGACGGCTTGAGTACATCCTATATGATTGGCGTTGATATTGGAACCACCAGCACGAAGGCTGTCCTCTTTGAGGAGAACGGAACGATTGTCGCTCAGAGCAATCAGGGCTATCCGCTGCATCAGCCCTCCCCCTCTGTCGCAGAACAGGACCCGGAGCAGATTCTGGAAGCCGTAATTCATACCATAGCAGCGGTCATGCAGGAGAGCCTTGCCGCACCTGAAGACATTCTGTTGGTCTCCTTCAGCTCCGCTATGCATAGCGTCATTGCTGTAGATCCTGCGGGTAAGCCGCTGACCGCCTGCATTACCTGGGCCGATAACCGGAGCAGCCGCTGTGCCCGGCGGTTGAAGGACGAACTGAACGGACATGAGCTGTACCTGCGGACAGGAACGCCCATACACCCTATGTCTCCAATCACCAAGCTGATGTGGCTGGGGGAGGAGCAGCCCGAGCTGTTCCGTCAGACCTACAAGTTCATCTCCATCAAAGAATATATCTTCTTCCGGCTGTTCGGCGAATATGTGATTGACCATTCCATCGCCTCTGCCACCGGCATGTTCAATCTGGAGAAGCTCGATTGGGACGAGGAGGCGCTCCAGATTGCCGGTGTTACTCCGGAGCGCCTATCCCGTCCGGTCCCGACCACCCATATCCTGCAGGGACTGCTTCCTGAGCTTACCGGAAAGCTCGGTCTGCTCAAGGACACTCCGTTTGTCGCAGGCGCCAGTGACGGCGTTCTGTCTAACCTGGGCGTAGGGGCCATGGAGCCGGGGGTAATCGCTGCAACGATAGGCACAAGCGGTGCCATCCGTACTGTAGTTGACCATCCGCTGACCGATCCCAAAGGACGGATATTCTGCTACGCCCTGACAGACAAGCATTGGGTAATCGGCGGCCCCGTGAATAATGGCGGGATGCTCTTCCGCTGGGTGCGTGATGAGTTCGCCGCATCTGAAGTAGAGACCGCGAAGCGCCTGGGCATTGATCCCTACGAAGTATTAACCAGGATCGCTGAGCAAGTGCCGCCCGGCAGCAACGGACTTCTCTTCCACCCGTATCTAACCGGAGAACGCGCACCGCTGTGGAATCCCGATGCCCGCGGCTCCTTCTTCGGGCTAAGCATGCATCACCGTAAGGAGCATATGATTCGTGCGGTGCTGGAAGGTGTCATCTTCAATATGTACACTGTATTGCTGGCCATGGAGGAATGCATCGGCGAGCCCGTTAGAATCCTGGCTACCGGCGGCTTCGCCCGCTCGGCGTTATGGCGGCAGATGATGGCGGATATTTTTGATCAGGAGGTAGTCGTCCCTGAGAGCTTTGAGAGCTCTTGCCTCGGCGCAGTCGTCCTGGGATTATACGCCATCCGGCGGATTGATTCCTTCGATGCTGTCTACAGCATGATTGGCTCCACTCACCGGCATGAGCCGGTTACTGCCCATGCCAAAGCCTACAAACAGCTGCTGCCCATCTTCATCTCAGTATCCCGCAGTCTGGAGGATCAGTATCAGGCTATCGCCGACTTCCAGCGCGAGCAGGCCGGGGAACAGCGCGGCTAATGTGCTCTTCAGAACCGCCTGTTTACAGCAAAAGCGCCGGACAGCCGCATCTGCGGCCAGCCGGCGCTTTTAATATATTACTAAGTCTACACTGTCGCCTTTGGCGCTGCTGCCGGCTTCTGCGGTGCGGAGCCGAACACCATCCAGGCCGGCTTCACATAACGGAAGGCAAGCGCAACCACCAGCCAGGAGCCCACGAGGGCTACCAGCCAGCCGCCCGCTATTGCCGCCGTATAGGCCAGCGATCCGCCGTGGAACGGCAGCTTCCGGTACATGAACAGCAGCAGCGGATGGAGCAGATAGATACCGAAGGAGCACGCCCCAGCCGAGAGCAGCAATCTTGTCAGCACGCTTCGTCCTGCACCGTACAGCAGGAAGGACAGCTGAAACAGTACCAGACAAGAGAGTAAGGCATGCAGGTTCGAGAACCCTTCATACCACAGACTGTTGATTAATGTTTTCTTCGTATAGTTGTTATACCACAATACCACATGGTAAGCCCCGGCAGCGGCCCATAAGAGCCACAGTACCATCCAGCCCATACCTTTACCTGAACGCCAGCCTTCGCGGGAGGGAATCAGCCACTTTTTCAGAGAGCTGTAGTAGATCGCAATCGCCGCACCCAGCAGGAAATACGAGAAATACGTAATGGCCAGACTCCCCTTGGACAACTGCCAATACCCGTGGTTCACCATATATTTGTTAAGCAGCACGAAGCCCCACTGTAACGCAAGCCCAATCACTGGTGCCCAGGCCGCGAGATGCCGGACTTTCTGCAGACACCAGAGTATCAGCGGGAACAGCAGATAGAACTGGATAATGATGATGATATAGTAGAGATGCGTATACGCCGTACCCGTCCATAGATACTTGAAGAACTTCCCGCCCATCTCCTGAAGAGGCATCCCCCAGGTATGACCAGCCGTCATTTTCAGTCCAAAATACAGTACCGTAAACACAAGATAAGGCACAATAATATAGATCAGCCTGCGGCTGTAGAATTTGGCCAGCACCTTCCCGCCCAGCGGACGGTCAATATAATTGTAGAAGAGGACGAACCCGCTTAAGAATATAAAGGAAGGCACCGCAAACTGGCTGAACTTATTTATGAACAGAAACGGAGCGAACATGGAAGTGCCCAGTGTCTCAGCCAACGTGCGTGAAGTGGCATGAATGGCGATCACCGCAAAAATAGCGATTGCCCGAAAAATATCAAGCTGTGGTATTCTTTCTTTTTGAGCCATTATGATTCCTCCTGTTTACGCAGCTCGCGGAGCGGATTCCCCCCGACGAACGAACCGGCAGCAACATCCTTGTGAACCACCGATCCCGCCGCAACCGTAGCCCCATCCCCAATCGTAACCCCAGGGAGAATAGTCGTGTTAGCTCCAATCATTACATTCTCGCCGATAATAACTTCACCCAGCCGGTACTCCTTGATGAGGTACTCATGGGCCAGGATCGTAGTGTTATAGCCGATAACCGTGTTCTCCCCAATAGAGATCTTCTCCGGAAAAAAAACATCCACCATCGCCATAAGTCCAAACGCAGTATGCTTGCCTACCTTCATCCCGAGCACCCGGCGGTAAATCCAGTTCTTGAGCGGCAGAATCGGGCAATAACGGGCAATCTGGATAAAAATAAAATTGCGCACACCCTTCCATGGGCTGACCGTACGGTAAATATGCCAGAGCGAATTATGCCCCTCCACGGGATAACGGCTTATCTTTCTCACGGCTGCATAGTCTCCTGCTCCACAATAGAGTACAAGTCCTTCATCTCCTGGATGATGTAATCCGGTTCATAGGTGCGCAGCACAGCCTCACCCTTAAGCGACCAGGCTACAGCGGCTACACGAACTCCTGCTGCCTTCGCAGACTGAATATCGACAGCACTGTCACCTACCATCAGTGTCTTGGCCGGATCAACACCCAGATTGGCAACTGCCGTGAGCACCGGTTCCGGATGTGGCTTCGGATGAGTCACATCATTCACCGTAACAATCGTCTCCATATATTTTAGCAGATCGAACATCTCCAGCGACTTCAATGTGTTAGGCCGGATCTTGGTGGTCACCACCCCAAGCTTGATCCCCCGGCGCTGCAGCTCCTCCATCGTCTCGTTCACATCTGGAAAAGAACGGACCAGCTCATCGTGATGCGCATTGTTGTACGAACGGTAGGACCGTTCCAGCACTTCTATATCCTTCGGCTCCAGGCCGGAGAACGCGCCTAGCTGCTGCTGAAGTGTAGTTCCCATCAGGGGAATGATCTGTTCACGGGTCAGAACCGGCAGATTATTCTCCTTCAGCGCATGCATGAATGAATTAAGAATCAGCTCATTCGTATTCACAATCGTTCCGTCCAGATCAAATAACACGCATTCTATCATTGATTGTATTACTCCTTTGTTTCCTTATCTTCAGAGGGATCTTCCACCTGCTGAACAGGCTGAGAAGGCTTCTGAGGCGTATTAGCAGCACTCTCTGGAACCACAGTATCCGCTGCTGCCGGTTTGGTGCTAATGATCGGGTCCAGGTAATGATCCTTCGGCTGACCACTTACCCGCCGAACAATAATCAAGGCAACGGCAGCAATAATGATGAATAGCGCGAGCAGCTGAGAGATGCGGATATTCCCGTAAGCCGGATCAAGGTATCCTTGCTCGAAGCCCATCCACTTCATCGGACTCCATAGCCCGTTAATGAAGGCTGCCACACCGCTGCTGCCGTCAAAGGCAAGGCTGTCCGTACGCAGAGCTTCAATGAAGAAGCGGCCGATGGAGTACCAGATGAAGTAAGACATGAAGATTTCTCCGGCACGTACGAACTTCTGGCGGCGCAGCACCAAGAGGAGCAAAATGCCCAGCAGACTCCAGAGTGATTCGTACAGGAAGGTTGGATGGTGAAAAGCATCCCCTATGTACATTTGATTAACGATAAAGTCCGGCAAATGCAGCTTATCCCGCAGGAACGATTCCTCTACCACGCCGCCATAGGCTTCCTGGTTGATGAAATTCCCCCAGCGGCCGATCATCTGGCCGGCGAGCAGTCCGGGAGCACAGATATCCACGATACGCCAGAACGGGTAGCCTTTATAGCGGAAATAAATAATCGCGCAGATAATCGCACCGATTAAGGCGCCATAAATCGCAATACCGCCATTCCACACCTTGAAGATATCAAGCAGGTTATCCTTATAGTCTTCCCACTTGAAGGCTACGAAGTATAGACGCGCCCCAATAATAGCCGATGGCAAACCCAGCAACAGCATATCCATGAAGAACTCCTGTGGAATGTTGAAGCGTTTGCCTTCTTGAATACATAGGAATAACCCGGTAAGCGCACCAAGACCCAGAATCAGGCCATACCAGTGAACCGGCAGCGATCCAATAGAGAAGACAATCGGGTTAATCGCTAGTGAATAAAACATGCTCTCACACTCCTAATCCAGATCATCCATATCTTCTGAGATGGTGGCTGTAAGTTTATTTGTAAATTGCAGCGCGGCATTGAAGCCCATTTGCTTGAGCCGGTAATTCATCGCAGCCACCTCGATAATGACAGCAAGGTTACGTCCCGGACGGACAGGGATGGTAACCAGGGGCACATCGGTATCAATAATCCGTGTCGTCTCCTCATCAAGTCCCAGACGGTCATACTGCTTGTCCTGCTGCCAGGCTTCCAGTCTAACCACCAGTGTAATCCGCTTGTGGTTACGGATAGCGCCTGCCCCAAAGAGCGTCATAACATTGATAATCCCTACACCGCGAATCTCCAGCAGGTGACGAATCAATTCCGGTGCGGTACCATGAAGCTGATTATCCGAGGTCTGGCGGATCTCCACCGCATCATCGGCAATCAGGCGATGACCGCGCTTAACCAGTTCAAGCGCTGTTTCACTTTTACCAATGCCGCTGGTGCCTGTAATCAGCATCCCTACCCCATACACATCACAGAGAACACCGTGAATTGTTGCTGTCGGTGCCAGTCTGCCCTCAAGGAAGCTGGTCAGTCTGCTTGAGAAAATCGTAGTCGCCATTGAGCTGCGCAACACCGGAAGTCCCTTTTCGTTGCTGATATCCACAAGCTCCTGCGGAATATCCAGCCCACGAGTAATGACGATACACGGGGTATTGTCGTTACAGATTCCGCGTACCCGGCTTTTCCGTTCTTCCTCTGAGAGCATAGAGAAGAACGCCAGCTCTGTTTTGCCTAATAACTGCACACGTTCTTCCGGATAATATTCGAAATAACCGGCCATTTCCAGCCCGGGACGGTTCAAATCATCCACTGTTATCGGTCTCTTCAGACCATCATGTCCGGATACTACCTCTAATTGAAAATGCTGCACTAATTCCGATACTTTTACCTTCTTAGCCATATATGTCCGTCCTTTCGTCACCCGCGGCTTATGCCGCTTCCCCGCATACCGGTTACATCTTTATCCATTCCAGCTACAGGTAATTCTCCTGCTATCTTAATGGATTATGCCAGTGAATGCAATCTTAACCCCAGCTGTTATCGTTCCAATCCACCATGATCATTACAAGAAAAAGCCGCCTAACCAGGCGGCTTTCTTCATTATAAACTATGTTCACCCTGCAGAGATCTTATCCCAGCAGAACGTTAAGTTCGGATTCTTTATCGAAGATGTGGACTTTGTTCATGTCGATGGCCAATCTAGGCTTGCTGCCTTCACGGGTAGTGGAACGTCCATCTACACGCGCAATTACAGTGTTATTGCCAAGACCGCTCAAGTAGAGAAGCATTTCATGACCAAGGTTTTCCGTAACATCAACCATCGAAGTGAAGATTGTGTTAGGGGAAGCTTCCAGGAATACTGGCTCTTCATGGATGTCTTCTGGACGAACGCCCATAATTACATCTTTACCGATGAAGCCTTTGTTACGCAGGATTGTAGCTTTGCCGCCTGGAACTTCAACATCAAGGTTCTCTGCGCGGAAACGAACAGCGCCGTTCACTTCGGAAAGAGTTCCGTTGATAAAGTTCATTGTAGGGGAACCGATAAATCCGGCTACGAACAGGTTCGTAGGCTCATTGTACAGTTCTTCAGGGGAAGCAGCCTGCTGAATGATACCGTCGTACATAACTACGATACGGTCACCCATTGTCATTGCTTCTGTCTGGTCATGCGTTACATAGATACAAGTGGTTTCAAGGCGTTTAACCAGCTTAGTGATTTCAGCACGCATTTGACCACGAAGTTTAGCATCCAAGTTGGAAAGAGGCTCATCCATCAAGAAGACTTGTGGATCACGGACAATAGCGCGGCCTAGAGCGACACGCTGACGTTGACCACCAGACAGTGCCTTAGGTTTACGATCCAGCAAATGCTCGATATCCAGGATTCTTGCTGCTTCGCGCACTTTCTTGTCGATTTCTTCTTTCTTCACTTTGCGCAGTTTCAGACCAAAAGCCATGTTCTGATATACACTCATGTGCGGGTACAAGGCGTAGGATTGGAATACCATCGCGATATCACGGTCTTTAGGAGCAACGTCATTCACTACACGGTCACCAATGTACATTTTACCTTCAGAGATTTCTTCCAGACCAGCGATCATACGCAGGGTTGTGGATTTACCGCAACCGGAAGGACCAACCAGTACGAGGAATTCCTTATCTTTAATATCAAGATTGATATCGATTACTGTTGCTTTATCGGAACCCGGGTATTTTTTGAAAATATGCTCTAAACGTACGCCTGCCATTGTATTTCCCCCTCGAGTCTATTATTGGATTAGAAAATCAAACGCTTTCTTGTACACTTATCTTACCCCAGAGCCGGCCTCATGGCTATTTGTAAGGTTCACAAAAAACCTATTTTCTTTTCGTCACTTTATACAATAACATGGCAAGCTTCACAATAGCGGCATCCCCAAAGCTGCGGACATCGGCACCCGTTTCCTGTTTGATTTTGTCCAGCCTGTAGAGCAACGTGTTACGGTGAATGTACAGCTTCTTGGCGGTTTCACTGACATTGCAGTCCATTTCAAAAAAGGTATCCAGCGTCAGTAGCAGTTCCTTATCCGCCAGTACCGCTGTATAATCACCGATCTGGCCCAGCAGTTGTCTCCGCCGGTCATCTGGAATACTGTTAACCAGCCGCTCCATGTGCAGCTCCCACGGCAGATGAATGTAATCCCCTACCTGGAAGATGCGGCCAAGAATAATAGTCTCCCGCAGCAAGGCGACTGCTCCTGTCAGACCTTTAACCGGAATAATGGCTGGAGAGACTGCAAGATGAAAGACGCCCACCCACTCGCTCGCAATCAGTTCATGCAGCCCCATAGAAGTCTGTGACAGCAAATCCTCAGCACTCTCTTCCTCATCCTCTTTATCATCTCCGTCAGTGAGGAGTTCCTTACGGGCTAAAATTAACCATTCCTTATCCTGCAGAGGAACCAGCAATACATCATTCTCGAAATAACTGCGCAGCAGCTTCATTAAGGAGCGATACGTCATTTGCGGATTATGAACATTCTCGCTTACCAGCATGAAGGGAATCATATCTCCGAACAGCCGGCCCTTCAGTGAGATTTCATCCGGGATCTCCGCATCGTCCTTCTCCTGCTCCAGTTGGGCGTTCAGCCATCCGCTAAGCTGCCTTGCCTCCATCTCTCCTTCTTCCTTGAAGCCGGTTGCCTTCAGTGCTACCGCAAAATTGCGCCCGGCATAATTCACCAATTGCAGCTCAAGCGGTGACAGCCCTTCTGTCTCCACCCATACTGTTGTAACACGGCCATCATTCTCATAGAGGGGAAGCCAAAGATATCCCTCATGAATGACCGGCAATTCCTGATCCTTATCCGTACCTATGCCAAAAAGTGAAGCGGAATGCTGCCTCCCCAGCTGCTTGATTCCGGTCCTCTTTCCGGTGAGTTGCTCCAATTTTTGACGCAAACCCTCACTATCCATCATCACCATTCTCCACCACTTTTGCTTTTTTCGCTTATTTTATCATATTTTGCTGTAAAATGCGGAATTTGCGCTTATGAGCATTATTGAAACATATATCAAATACAAAAAAAGGCCACCACCTAAAGTGATGACCGTTTGATTTAAGATGAGCCATGAAGGACTCGAACCTTCGACACCCTGATTAAAAGTCAGGTGCTCTACCAACTGAGCTAATGGCTCATAAAAAGGGATGGAGGCTGATGGATTCGAACCACCGAACACGTACGTGAGCAGATTTACAGTCTGATGCGTTTGGCCACTTCGCTAAGCCTCCATGTATGGTGGCGCGGGAGGGAATCGAACCCCCGACACAAGGATTTTCAGTCCTTTGCTCTACCGACTGAGCTACCGAGCCATGAAAAAAGCCTGAAAAACAAAAAAATGGCGGAACCGACGGGATTCGAACCCGCGATCTCCTGCGTGACAGGCAGGCATGTTAGGCCAACTACACCACGGTTCCACAATTTGCTCTTAAAAATGGTGCCGGCGAGAGGACTTGAACCCCCAACCTACTGATTACAAGTCAGTTGCTCTACCAGTTGAGCTACACCGGCACGGTGTAAGGCAATACAATTCAAAAATAAAAATGGTGGAGGCTGAGGGGTTCGAACCCCCGACCCTCTGCTTGTAAGGCAGATGCTCTCCCAGCTGAGCTAAGCCTCCGGGTATGTATGGTAGCGGCAGAGGGGATCGAACCCCCGACCTCACGGGTATGAACCGTACGCTCTAGCCAGCTGAGCTACGCCGCCACACTACAAGTATTGGATTTATAATGGCGGAGAGAGAGGGATTCGAACCCTCGCACCGCTTACGCAGTCTAACCCCTTAGCAGAGGGTCCCCTTATAGCCACTTGGGTATCTCTCCAAATTAATGGTAGCCATGTAAATCCGCACAGGAACTTGATTCCTGAAAACTGAATCCGAAACGAATCTGCGTGTTAGAAATTTGGATAAGCCCTCGACCGATTAGTATTGGTCAGC